>DAIMJK010000196.1:0-7188 GCA_036722245.1 Lysobacterales bacterium | reverse complement strand
TGCCGCAACAACCACGCCTTGCGCTCCAGCCCACCGGCGTAACCTGTCAGTGTCCCGTTGCTGCCGATCACGCGATGACATGGCACGACAATGCTGATCGGGTTCGCCGCATTGGCCGCAGCCACCGCACGCACCGCGCTCGGCCTGCCGATGGCAGCAGCAAGTTCCGCATACGTGCGTGTCTGGCCCACCGGTATCTGCCGCAAAGCCGCCCAAACAGCGCGCTGAAACGCAGTGCCCGCCGTAGCCGTAACCAGCCCGTCGAGCGCACCAAGCCGCCCATCCAGATAGGCCCGAAGGGCTCGCGTCGAAGCACTGTCTGCCACTTCGACTAGAACGCAATCCGCGCCCCCGTGACGCCGAAACATCCGCTGCCAGCGCTCGGCGTGATCGGCCCAGTCCAGTACGCGCAGTTGCTGCTGCGCGTCCTCGATGACGATGGCCTCGCCGATCGGCGTGTCGATTCGGCTCAGGGTGCAGCGCTGGGCGGGCGCGACGGCCATGGCGACTGGCGCGGTCGACAGGGCAGGGTGGTCGGCGTTGGAGAAAGTGTCCATGCGGTGCGCGCTCCGTTCTGCAATCAGTTGCAAGTATCAGCTTCAAGCGACTTGTCGTACCGAACAGTAACGCGGCGGCGGCATCCTCACCGGCGCTTTTCGGACAGCGCTGTGGGCACACAAGCACAAACACGATAGTGTCCGAAAACCGCCAGACGACAGCGCAGTGGTGACTCAGGATCGTGCCATGGAAATCGATGCCGACGCCTGTTACCGAGCCGTACTTGCCCGCGATCGCCGCTTTGACGGGCGCTTCTACACCGCCGTGCGGACGACCGGAATCTTCTGCCGGCCAATCTGCCCGGCGCCGACACCCAAGCGCGGCAACGTGCAGTTCTATCCCAGCGCGGCCGCTGCCCAGGCCGCTGGTTACCGACCCTGCCTGCGCTGTCGACCGGAACGGGCGCCGGCCGCCGGCGAGATCAGCCACCGTCCGGATCTGCTGCGGCGGGCGCTGAAACTGATCGAGCGTGGCTGGCTCGACGGCGGCTCGATCGCCCAGCTGGCCGGCCAGTTGGCCGTCGGCGAGCGACAACTGCGCCGCCTGTTCGACCGCCATCTCGGTGCTGCGCCGATCCAGATCGCGCAGAGTCGTCGCCTGCTGCTGGCCAAGCAGCTGATCCAGGACAGCGCGCTGCCGATGACCGACGTCGCCTTCGCGGCCGGCTTCGGCAGTCTGCGGCGCTTCAACGAAGCCTTCTTCGCCGCCTATCGGGTCGCGCCGGCGAGTTGGCGCCGGCAACTGCGAAGCGATCAGATCGTCCAGCGCAACTCGCAAGGCAGCACCAGAACCGTCAGCCCCTTCGTACTGCGTCTGTACCATCGGCCGCCACTGGACTGGCCAACCCTGTTGCGCTTCTACGCGATCCGGGCGCTGGACGGAATCGAGCGGATCGAGGACCAGACCTGTTGGCGCGCGTTGCTGATCGCCGATGCGCCGGTGGTCGTCGCGATCTCCGTCGGTGGGGCCGATCATCTGCGGGTCCAGGTCCACGCCCACAGCCTGAACAATCTACCGGCGCTGCTGGCGCGTTTGCGGCAGGTGTTCGACCTGGGCTGCGACCCGGCTGCGATCAGCAGTGCACTTGGCGGCGATGCGCGGCTCGGCCCGCTGCTCGCCGAGCGGTCAGACCTGCGCGTGCCCGGTGGCTGGGGTGGCTTCGAACTGGCAGTGCGCGCGGTGCTCGGCCAGCAGGTCACGGTGACTCAGGCGATCCGCTTGACCGGTCTGCTGGTCGAACGGCTGGGTTGGCCGCTGCCGCCAGATCTGGCCGCGACCAGTGGCCTGGGGCATTGCTTTCCGACCGCCGCGCAAGTCGCCGGCGCCGACCTGAGCTTCCTGCCGATGCCTGGCGCACGCCAGCAGGCACTGCGGACCCTCGCCAAAGCGGTGCTGGAACGGCCACAACTGCTCCAACCGGGCCCCAGCCTCGCCGCCGCCATCGACGGCCTGCTGGCAATCGACGGTATCGGCCCATGGACCGCGCATTACATCGCCCTGCGTGAGCTACGCGAGCCGGACGCCTTTCCCGCCAGCGACGCCGGCCTGCTGCGCGCCTGGCAAAAACTTAGCGGCACCCGCCCGACGCCGATCCAACTAGCCGCCCAGGCCGAAGCCTGGCGCCCCTGGCGGGCCTATGCGGCGCAGCTGTTGTGGGACAGCGTGGGTTGAGGCGTGCTGTTGCTCGGGCCCCATGCTGCTTTCACAAATGGACCACGTCGGCCTGCTTAGGGTCCGCGCGTGCAGTTCGTGCCGCCCCCGGGGTCAAGCCGCCGCGCTAACATGGCGGAATTGCTTTGGACCGCGCTCGCAACCCTGGAGACGGTTCGTAACGCGCTTGCTTGCCCATCACGGGAGGAATCCATGCACCGTCCATCAGTTCATCAGGCGCTGGCCTTGTTTGTCGCGGTCGTGATCGGCGCAACAGCGCCATCGCTGCTGCTGGCCAGCACGGCGAGCACCGAGTCCACCGCCACGACCGCCACCAATCCGCTCTACAGCGACTGGAATACGCCCTTCGGCGCACCGCCCTTCGATGCCATCAAGGCGGAGCACTTCCGTCCGGCCTTCGAACGGGCCATGGCCGATCACAATGAGGAAATTGCCGCGATTGTCGACAACGAGAACCCGCCCACCTTCGACAACACCATCACCGCCCTGGAACGGGCTGGCTGGGATCTGCAGCGCGTGCAGCGCACCTTCTCTGCGCTGGCCTCCTCGGCCACCAATGACGACATCCGCGCCATCCAGAGCGAGATGTCGCCGCGGCTGGCAGCGCACGGCAGCGCAATCGCACTCAACGAAGCGCTGTTCGCGCGCATCGACGAGCTGCAGTTGCGCGCCGAGAATCTGGAACTGAATCCGGAACAGCGTCGGGTGCTGGAGCGCACGCACAGCGCCTTCGTCCGTGCCGGTGCGCGCCTGAAGGGTGAGCAGCGCGCCCGCCTGGCGGCAATCACCGAGGAACTGGCTTCGTTGTACACGGCCTTCGCGCAGAACGTGCAGAAGGACTCCGAAGCCTACGCGCTCGTGCTCGAGACCGAGGCCGATCGCGCCGGACTACCAGCCGGCGTGCTCAGCGCCGCCGCGCAGGCAGCGGCCGAACGTGACATGCCGGGCAAGCACGTGATCACGCTGGCACGTTCCTCCTTCGAAGCCTTCATGACCTACTCCACGCGCCGCGACCTGCGCGAGGTGTTGTACCGCGCCTGGACCAATCGTGGTGACAACGACAACGAGTTCGCCAATGCGGACCAGATCCGCAAGATCCTGCAACTCAGGCTGGAGCGCGCACAGTTGCTGGGCTACCGCAACTTTGCGGCTTACCGCACTGCCGACACCATGGCGCAGACGCCTGAAGCCGCGCTGGATCTGCTCACGGAGGTCTGGCAGGGCGCGCTGGCCAAGGCTGAGGTCGAGGCGCAGGAAATCCAGTCTGTCATGGCAGAGGAAGGCGCCGAGCATGCGCTGGCGCCCTGGGACTGGTGGTACTACGCCGAGAAGTCACGCGTGCGCGTGCATGATCTCGACGAGGAAGCGGTCAAGGCCTATTTCTCGCTGGACAACGTGCTGGCGGCCCAGTTTGCAGTCGCCGAGCGGCTTTTCGGCGTCTCCTTCACCGAACGCAAGGACGTGCCCGTGTACCACCCCGACGTGCGCGTGTGGGAGATGAAGTCCGCCGACGGCAAGCCGCTGGGCCTGTTCTACGGCGACTACTTCGCGCGACCCGGCAAGCGTTCAGGGGCCTGGATGAGTGCGCTGCGCGTGCAGCACAAGCTCGATGGCCTGGTCGGCCAGGTCACGCCCCTGATCATGAACAACTGCAATTACAACAAGCCAGCGCCGGGCCAGCCCGCTCTGATCTCGATGCGTGAGGCCGAGGTGGTGTTCCACGAGTTCGGCCATGCGCTGCACGGATTGCTGTCCAACGTCACCTATCCTTCCATCGCTGGCACCGCAGTGGACTTCGATTTCGTCGAGTTCCCGGCGCAAATCTACGAGCATTGGATCCGTCAGCCGGCCGTGATCCAGGAATTCGCGTTGCACCACGAGACCGGCCAGCCGATGCCGGAGGACTTGCTGGCCAGGCTCAAGGCCGCAGGCAACGCCAAGAGCGGCTTTGACAATGTCGAGTTCATTGCCTCGGCCTTCGTCGATCTGGCCTTCCATCGCATCGAGGATCCGCAACTCATCGCTCGGCTGGACGTGAATTCCTTCGAAGATGGCGTGCTGGCGCAGGCCGGGCGGCCCACAGCGATCGAGATGCGTCACCGCTCACCGCACTTCCTGCACTCCTTCGCCGGCGAACTGTATGCCGGTGGCTACTACACCTACATGTGGGCCGGCGTGCTGGACAATGATGGCTTTGCTGCCTTCGAGGAGGCCGGCGATCCCTTCGATCCGGCGCTGGCGAAGAAGCTACACGACCACGTCTACTCGGCCGGCAACACGCAGCCGGCGATGGATGCCTATGTGGGCTTCCGCGGCCGCGAGCCCAAGGTGGACCCGCTGTTGCGCAACCGCGGCCTGCAGGGCACCGACCCGCAGCCCTGAGCAACCGGGCTGACTGAAGGCTACAAGCGAAGAGCCCCGGGGCGACCCGTCCCGGGGCTCTCCGCCTGGTTGCTGGCAATCGAATCCGCTTCGTGGCCGGGCGTTGCCGACGCGGCACCATTGGCTGACACGATCTGTACAGAGGATGGCGCGGATCCGGCCGGGCACTTCCGCGCAAATACGCATGGCAATGCACGGTTCCTGCGCGCGATCAACAAAAGGTACCACCGCACAGATCCCGTATCATTGGCAGCCGCTCCCCGCCCGGGTGGCGAAATTGGTAGACGCAAGGGACTTAAAATCCCTCGGCCTTGCGGCCATGCGGGTTCGAGCCCCGCCCCGGGCACCAGGCAATGCAGTCGCCAGGCACGCGAAGCAGAATCCGGATGCAAACGCTGTACTTGCAGCCTGTCCAGCGACGAGTTGGCGGCCTTGGCCGGACAGCTGGGCATGATGACTGGCGAGCCGCGCCGGCCGACCGTGACCGCCGGCTCCGAGGTGGTCTGCCTGCGGCTCGGCAAAGCCGCGCTGGTGTCGGGTACTGCGCGCCAGACCGGAGATCGCGAGGCAGATCTCGGTCGTCATCAGCGGGCGGCAGGGACAGCTGGACGTGGCCATCCAGTCCGTGGCCAAATCGAGCAGTGTGCGCCATCCCGATGCACTCGGCGCGCGGATTCGCGCCTTTTTTGGCCTGGATGACTGACATGCCGTTGCTGTTTGCCCTCGATGCCCACCACGGCCAGGCGCTGGCCGAACGCCTGCGCCTGCCGCTCGCCGAGTGGCGCGAGCGGATCTACGAGGACGGTGAGCGCAAGCTCAGCGCGATGCAACCGGTGGCCGGCCGGTGTGGTGTGGTGGTCGAGTCGCTGTACGCCGAAGCGGGGCTATCAACCGATGCGAAGCTCTTGCGGCTGGCCTTCTTCATCGCTGGTCTGAAGGCCGCTGGCGCGGCGCGGGTGATTCTGGTCGCGCCCTATCTGTGCTACTCGCGCAAGGACCGGCGCGGCGAGGAAGGCGATCCGATCCTGACCCGCCACCTCGCCGAGCTGCTCGAAGCGCTCGGCGTCGACCGGCTGCTGACCGTCGACGTCCACAATCTGAGCGCGCTCGAGAACGCCTTCCGCATCCCGGTCCGCAATGTCGGCACCGATGCACTGTTTGCCAGCCGGGTCGCGGCCCTGGCCGGATCGCTGGAAGTCACCGTGGTCTCGCCCGACGTCGGCGGTATCAAGCGCAGCGAAGCCTTCCGGCGCGAACTCGCACTGCATACCGGCACCGAGCCGGGCAGGGCGATCATGGAAAAGCTGCGCCTGGACGCCGGCCTGCGCGGCGAGCTGCTGATGGGCGATCCGGTCGAAGGCAAACTAGCGGTACTGATCGACGACCTGATCAACACCGGCAGCACGCTGGCTCGAGCCGCTATTGCCTGCCGCCGCCACGGCGCAAGCCAGGTCATCGCCTGCGCCAGCCACGGTTTGTTCGTACCGCCAGCGGCCGAGGCGCTGCTGCCTGAGATCGACCGATTGCTGATTTGTGACAGCATTCCGCCGTTTCGGCTGGCCGGTAGTGCGTTGCTGGAAAGGGTGGAAGTGTTGGGGACAGCGGAGTTGCTGGTGGCGGGGTTGGAAGGGTGGATGGAGTAGGGGCCTGGCTCTGCATCCAGTGCTGGATGATCTGCTTGGCTTTAGCGTAGCGCCGAAATCCACTCGTCAACCGCTACGAGAAAGGCTTCGGCGTGGGTCTCCATCGGGTTATGTCCGGCCCCCGCCAGGCGCACCATGCGTGAACCCGGCAAGTCGGCATACAGACGCTCACCGGTCGCGATCGGCACCCAGGTGTCTTGCTCGCCCCAGAGAATCAGCGTCCGCTCCGCCAAGGGCCATAGATCCGGTCGTTCAATGACTCGGGGAAACACTGGCGCAGGACCTGGAAGACGGCGACTACACGTCGATCCAACAGCGCATCCGCGAGACTGCACGAAAGTTCGGCGGTGCAGGTGACCAGCTTGGTCCAGTCGCCGGAATCCCAGGCACGTGCTCGCTATCGGTCAGCATCGCCCAGTACCTCAACCTGGTCGACTGGACCGGTCGAACGTTGCATCCAGGCAAGCGGGGGAAATAGACCCCGAGCGACCCCGAATCCTCGACCGACTCGGTCTGACCGACCGCAGCTGGACCAGCCAGGTTAAGGCGACCGAAAGCAAGTTCTCCCGCGCCATCGGCGCGGCCGAATCGCTGATCGACTACGCGAAACAGATTGGCCAGCACTGGCTGCAAAGCCTGCCCCCGGCTCGATTGGGGGGGCATCGGGGTGGCCCGAGAACTCTGCAAGATGAGACCGAAACCGGGCTGACCGGCCCGGAAGCCCCTGGAGAACCCCGTCAGCCGATCGGTTGGCGGGCAGGCGTTGGGCAAGTCCACCGCGAACCGCCGGAAAGTGCGCGGTTGGCGCCGATCGGGTTCAGCAAAGCGCTCTACGTCCCGGGATCCCCCCCAAAACCTCCCGAAACTGGCGCGAAGCGGCGGTCAGCGCCGCTGGCTCGGGAAAATCGGTCTGTCCCAGGTTTTTCGTGGAAAC
>DAIMJK010000195.1:0-7271 GCA_036722245.1 Lysobacterales bacterium | reverse complement strand
TGGGCGGCAAGCCGCTGGATTCCGAAGCGGCGCTGCTGCTGCCCGGATTCAAGCCTCAGCTGCCCAATCTGCGCAGTGGCAGTTTTGCCCGTCGGGTCCGTGGTGTAGCGCGGCGCCCGCAGCTGCGGCTGGCCGCCGCCCTTGCAGCTGCCGCCTTGCTGGTTCATCTGGGCACGCTGGGCGCGGCGATCCATGCCGACAGTCAGCGACTGGCCAGCATCGACGCCGAGATCGCACGTCTGTTCCACCTGAGCCTCGGTGATGACGCCCGTCTGGTCGACGCGCTGGCGCAGCTGGAATCAGCCGCGCGTGCACGCGGCGGCGCCAGCAGTACCGACTTCATCGGCCTGCTGCGGGCGGCGGCGCCGGTGCTGGCGACCGAGACTCGCTTGCGCCTGACCGGCCTGGAGTATCGTGATGGCAGCCTCGAGCTGGCCCTGGCGGCACCGGACGTGGGCACGCTGGACAGCCTGCGCGAGCGCCTGAACAGCGTAGCCAACCTGAGTGCCGAACTCGGTGGCACCCAGTTTGGCGAGGGCGAGTTCATTGGCCGGCTGCGTCTGAAGGGTCGCGGCGCATGAACGAGCTGCAGCTCTGGTGGGCCGGCCGCCAACCGCGCGAGCGGGTCCTGCTGCTGATCGCCGCCGGCCTGATCGTGTTCACGTTGCTGCTGGCAATCGTCTACCTGCCGCTGCAGCGGCATCGGGCCGCGCTGTCGGCGCAGGTGGTGCAGGCGGAGCTCGACCTGCTCGCGGCACGTCGCTACGCCGACGAGATCCGCAGCGCCGGTCCGCAATCGACCGCGGCAGCACTGCCCGGCCCGGATCGCTCCCTGCTGGCGCTGGTCGACGAGGGTCTGCGGGAGGCCGGTCTGACCAGCGTGCTGGCTCGAATCGAGCCCGAAGGTGACAAGCGGGTCCGGTTATGGCTGGAGGATGCGCCCTTCAACAGCCTGATCGCCTGGCTGGAGCGTGCCTCTGCCGAGCAGGGCGTGCGCCTGATCGACGCCTCCGTGGATCGTGACCTGGCACCGGGTCTGGTCAGTGTCCGGCTGACCCTGGAGCAGGGCGGATGAGCGAGCTGGACAGCAGCCCGGCAGCGGCCGGTCGAAGCTTTCGCTGGTGGCCGTGGCTGTTGCTGCTGCTGGCGCTGTTGGTGGTGGCGGCAGTGACCTTGCCGGCCTCGCTCGCTTACCAGTTGATCGCCGCGCGCCTGACCGATGTGCAGGCGGCGGGTCTGAGCGGCACGCTGTGGCAGGGTCGGGCAAGCAGCCTGCTGGTGCGCGGCCGCGATTGGGGTCAACTGGACTGGCGACTGCAGGCATGGCCATTGTTCAACGGCCGCACCGAGATCGACGCCGAACTCAAGGGCGCCGGACTGGAGCTGCTCGGCCGGATCGATCGTGCCGCCGACCGCGCACTCGATCTGAGTGGGGTCAGTGGTCAGATCGACGCGGCCTGGCTGGGGCCCGCACTGGGCCTGCCGCTGTTCATTCCGACCGGCCAGATCGAGCTGGACCTGCCGCTGTTGCAGATCGACGCCGAAGGTCGACCGCTCGCGGTCGACGGCCAGGCGCATTGGCGCAACGCCGGCTTCAGCGGCATCACCCGCGCCAGCCTGGGCGAGCTGGTGTTGCAACTGACGGGTCGCGACGGTTCGATCGATGGCCAGATCAACAATTCCGGCCCGGTCGATCTGGCCATCAATGGCGAGTTGCGGATGCGCGGTCAGTACTACCGGATGGAGGTGCGGTTGCGCCCGGATCCGAGCAAGGCTGAACTGGTCAAGGCGCTGCAATGGGTGGGCCAGCCGATGGCCGATGGCGGCCGCCTGCTGGTCATCGAGGGCGAAGTGCAGGGCTGGAGCCGATGAGCCAGGATTACGCGGCATGCTGCGAGGTGGCACGTGAAGCGGCCGCGGCTGCGGCCAAGGAGATCGGCAAGCATTTCCGCAACCGCTTCGATGTTCGCTACAAGGCCGACGACAGTCCGGTCACGGTTGCCGACGAGGCTGCCGAGGCAGCCATACGCGAGGTGATCACCCGTTGCTTTCCGGAGCATGGCTTCTACGGCGAGGAAGGTGGCGCAAGCGGCCTGGATCAGGAGTGGCTGTGGCTGGTCGATCCGATTGACGGCACCAAGGCCTTTGTCCGCGGCGATCGACTGTTCTCGACCCAGATCGCCCTGATGCATCGTGGCGAGCTGGTGGTCGGCGTCTCGGTCGCAAGCGAGTTTGGTGAAGCCGCATGGGCCTGGCAGGGCGGAGGCGCCTGGCTCAACGGCGAACGACTACAGGTGGCCAGCACCGACAGGCTCGACCGCACGATCCTGTCTTTCGGCAACATCCAGACCCTGGCCGCCGATCCGGCGCGCTGGTCGCAGGTGGGCAGCCTGTTGCGTCGGGTTCATCGACATCGCGGTTACGGTGACTTCCTGCATTATCACCGGTTGGCGCAGGGATTGATCGATGCGGTCGTGGAGAGTGATCTGAACATTCTGGACGTCGCCGCGTTAAGTGTGATCGTGACCGAGGCCGGTGGGCGGATGACCGAACTGGACGGCGCGCCCTTGCGCCTGTCGACGCGGTCGATACTGGCCAGCACACCGGCCCTGCACGAGCCAATCCGGCGCGCGTTGGAGCCGGCTGGATGAAGCAACCTCCGAAGATTCACGAGCGGCGCTGGGTCACGCCACGCTTCAAGCTGGAGCAGATTGATCTGGAGTTCTCCAATGGTGCAACCCGCACCTTCGAGCGGCTGCCCAGCGGCGGTCACGGCGCGATCATCGTGGTGCCGTTGCTCGATGCCGACACGGTGCTGCTCAGCTACGAGTATTGCGCCGGTCTGGACCGCTACGAACTGGGCCTGACCCGTGGTCGCATCGACCCTGGCGAAACGCCGGAGCAGGCCGCGGGTCGCGAACTGAAGGAAGAGATCGGTTATGGCGCGCGCCAGCTAAGGGTGCTGCGGCGGATTTCATTGGCGCCGGCCTTCATGACCCATGAGACCCATCTGGTGCTGGCTGAGGACCTGTTTGAGGAGCGCCTGCCGGGCGATGAGCCTGAACCCATAGACGTGGTGCCGTGGCAACTCGATCGCCTGCATGAGCTGATCCTGCGCGAGGACTTCAGTGAGGGGCGTTCGTGGGCGGCACTGCTGCTGGCGCGTGAGTGGCTGCGCTACGGGCGTATGGAAGCAGATGCGGACGCTTGAAGTCCGGGCAGGGAGGCGGGGGATGGACGCGGCGCGACTGCAGCAACTGATCGAAGCGGCCAGTGTGGTGGCGTGGCGCGCTGCGGCGGCGATCGTCGAGATCTATCAGCGCCCGGATCACAGCGTCGAGGCGAAAGTCGACGACAGTCCGTTGACTGCCGCCGACATGGCCTCGCACCGGATCCTGTGCAGCGGTCTGGCCCAGCTCGATGCCGCCATTCCGGTGCTCAGCGAGGAATCCGAACCGGCCGCGATCGCCGAGCGGCGCCACTGGCCGCGGCTGTGGTTGGTCGACCCGCTCGACGGCACGCGCGAGTTCGTCTCCCGCAATGGCCAGTTCTGTATCTGCATCGCGCTCATCGAGCACGGCGAAGCGGTCGGCGGGATCGTGCTCAAGCCGGTCGGTGGTGAGCTCTATCGAGCCTTTCGCGGCGGCGGCGCCGAGTGCCTGGACGCCGACGGCCAATTGCGACCGCTGCGGGTCACGCGACCGGCGCAGGATCCGCCGCGGGTCGTGGTCAGTCGCTCCCACCGCAACGCCGACAACGAGGCCTTCGTGGCCCGTCTGGGCGCGGTCCAGAGCGTCTCGGCCGGCAGCGCCCTGAAGTTCTGCCGCGTCGCCGCCGGCGAAGCCGATCTGTACCCGCGGCTGGGCTTCGGCGGCTACGAATGGGACATTGCCGCCGGTCAGGTGCTGGTCGAGGAAGCCGGCGGCGGCATGTGCACGTTGACGGGTGAACGTCCACGCTACAACCAGTCCGACACCCTCAAGGCGCCGAGCTTTCTGGCGTACGGGGAGCAGCGAGAGCGGTGGCTAAGAGCGTAGGGCCCAGGGCCCAGGGCTCAGGGCCCAGAAGAGCCACAGCGGAGCGGCGTAGGATGTCGGTGAGCTGCGCGAACCGCATCGAAGCAGGACCCGAAGAGCCACAACCGTGCGCGCAGGGTTCGGGAAAACAGGCAGTCGCTGCACATGGAACCCCGAGTTGAACTCGGGAGGGCTGGGATGGCCGTACATGGAACCCCGAGTTGTACTCGGCCGGGTCGCCTCGACGATTCACTCAATCCGGTGCCCGAGTGCAACTCGGGGTTCCGTACTTGCCTCGGCGCTTCACCACGCCGGCTACTGGAACTGGTTACTGGAACTCGCCCTGAGTCACTCCAACCATCCCCTCCGCACCCCCTTGCGGGCCAGCCAGACCAGGGCGAAGGCGATCACGATGACCATGGCCGGCAAGGTCAGCGCACTAGCACCGTAGACTTCGACCGCGCGCGACAGGATGAAGACGTGGAACATCTGCACCAGTACGCCGACCAGCGACGCGGTCAGCAGCATCAGCGCGAAGCGGCGGCGCAGGACCAGCGCAAGCGAGCCCACCGCGCCACCGAAGACAGCGACCGCGTAGGCGATCGTCGCCCACATCGGCTGGCTGCGCAGCAAGGCCTGTTCGGCCGGCGGCAATGCCGCCATCGCCTCGGGGGACATCAAGGCCTGCTGCACGAAGGCCGCACAGCCGAGCAGATTCCACAACAGCGCCAGCACCGCCACCGGCACAAACCATTTCGGCGCCCTTGTTGCAGTCGTCGTATTCATTGCCGCCCCCTTGCGTTCCGCGGTAGCGCTAGCTTAGGCCAGTCCGCGGCCGCGTTCATGTTGGGGTGCAGCATCTCGTAGAACAAGAGCCGTTTCAGGTTTTACGTTTTACGTAAGGTCAAGAGCAATAACCGCGGCCGTGGAGTGAGTTGTTGCGCTCTCAACTGGAACTGGAACTGGCCACTGGAACTGCTTTGATGCGGTTCGCGGAGCTCACCGACATCCTACGCGCTCCGCCGAGGATCTTCCGGGCCTTGGACTCCGCTCTTCTGGGCCCTGAGCCCTGGGCCCTGGGCCCTGCTCTTCTGACCCCTCAGCCCTCGGCCCTCAGCCCTGTCACCCGGTCACATACTGCAACGGTGCCCCCGGCCCAAAGGGCCAGCCCATTGCCAGCCAGATCGAGAACAATATCGACCAGGCGATGCCGAAGGCGATCGAGTAGGGCAGCATGACCGAGATGATCGTGCCCATGCCGGCCTTCGGCTCGTAGCGCTGCATGAAGGCGATGATCAGCACGAAGTAACTCATCATCGGACTGATGATATTGGTCACGCTGTCGCCGACGCGGTAGGCCGCCTGGGTCACTTCAGGCGAGTACCCCAGCAGCATGAACATCGGCACGAACACCGGCGCCATCAGTGCCCACTTGGCCGACGCGCTGCCCATGACCAGGTTGACCAGCGCGGTCAGCAGGATGAAGCCCAGGAACAGCGGGATCGACGGCATGCCCAGATTGCGCAGCACATCGGCGCCTTCGACCGCCAGGATCAGGCCGAGGTTGGTCCAGTTGAAGAAGGCGACGAACTGCGCGGCAAAGAACACCAGCACGATATAGCTGCCGAGCGTGGACATCGACTTGCCCATGCCGTCGATGACGTCGACATCGTTCTTGATCGTGCCGGCGGCCACGCCATAGGCCACGCCGGTGCTGACACCGACGATGAAGATCACCGCGACAACGCCGGCCAGTACTGGCGATTTGAGCAGGCTGCCGGTGCCGATCTCGCGCAGGAAGCCGTCACTCGGGACCATGCCGTAGAGGATGATTGCGACGATCACCAGCAGGGTCGCACCGGCCCAGCGCAGGCCGCGGTGCTCGGCCTCGCTCAATGGCTCGATGCCGCTGCTGTCCATCGTTTCGGCGCCCGGGAGATTCTCGCCAAAGCGCCGGGCCACGATCCGCTCGGTCACCAGGGTGCCGATCAGGGTGATGAAGAAGGTCGAGATGAACATGAAGTAGTAGTTCGCCGCGGCATTCACCTCGTAGGCTGGATCGACGATGCGGGCGGCTTCCTGGCTCAATCCCGCCAGCAGCGGATCGATCGTGCCCAGCAGCAGGTTGGCACTGTAGCCGCCCGATACACCGGCGAAGGCCGCGGCCATGCCGACAATCGGATGGCGGCCGGCGGCCTGGAACATCACCCCGGCCAGCGGTACCAGCAGCACATAGCCGATCTCGCTGGCGGTATTGGACAGGATGCCGGCAAAGACGACGATCGGCGTCAGCAGTTTCGCCGGCGCGGCCAGCACCAGCTTGCGCAGCGCGGCCTGCAGCAAGCCGCTGTGCTCGGCCACGGCAATGCCGATCAGCGAAACCAGCACCGTGCCGAGCGGGGCGAAACCGGCAAAGTTGCCGACCAGTCCGGTCAGGATCCGGTGCAATCCGGCCACAGAAAGCAGACTGACCGGCGCGACGATCTCGCCGGTGGCAGGATGCACGACCTGCAGATCAAACTGGGCGGCGATACCCGAAGCCACCACCACTGCGGCAGCGAGCAGCGCGAACAGCGTGATCGGGTGCGGCAGCGCGTTGCCGATCCGTTCGACCCGAGTCAGCATGCGGTCGATCAGCGACCTTTTTGGCGGGGCAGTCTCGGCGGTCATCGTGTAATCCCGGTATGGGCGCTGCGGTCATCCGCTGGGCGCGATCTGCGACAAATCGGCGGCGAGTGTGCCACAGCGGGGCCTTGGTGGGTTCGAGACGAACCGGTTGGTTCGCAGTCACTGGGAGACCAGGGCTGAGGGCTGAGGGCTGAGGGGTCAGAAGAGCAGGGCCCAGGGCCCAGGGCTCAGGGCCCAGAAGAGCGGAGTCCAAGGCCCGGAAGATCCTCGGCGGAGCGCGTAGGATGTCGGTGAGCTCCGCGAACCGCATCAAAGCAGTTCCAGTAGCCAGTTCCAGTGGCCAGTGAAGAGCAAAGAGCGGGGCTCCGGAACGCCGTTGCTCTTGCTCTTGCGTAAAACCTAAAACCTAAAACGGCTCTTCCTCCCCCGCCATGAATCGATCCAGCATCCCGCAAGCATCCGCCACCGTGACCAGATCCATCACCCCGGGAAACTCGATCTTGCTGCCCCAGGGCAGTTGCGCGGCCGGCTTGCCGCAGAACTTGCGCGCCGCCTCGTCGTAACGATCGACTGCCCAGGCCTGCGAATTCCAGGCGCCGGAGCGTTTCGGGTTGGAGGCCGCATGCA
>DAIMJK010000194.1:0-7293 GCA_036722245.1 Lysobacterales bacterium | reverse complement strand
CGACGGTGAGTCGCTGTTGCAGAAGACGGTCGAGCGGGCGCGGCGGGTCGCGCCTACGGCGCCCTTGTTGACGGTCACCAGCGCCGATCACTACTTTCTGACCCGCGATCTGTACGACGGCGAGCCACTGGCCGGAGATTGTCGCTATCTGCTCGAACCGGCGGCGCGCAATACCGCACCGGCGGTGCTGGCGGCGGCGCTTTGGGCGGAGCAGGAGATCGGACCGCAGGCGCAACTGTTGGTGCTGCCGGCCGATCACCTGATCGAGGACCTGCAGGCCTTTGCCCAGGCCACCGAGGCGGCGCAGGCCCTCGCCGGGCAAGGCTATCTGGTCACCTTCGGCATCCAGCCCAGTCGACCCGAGACCGGCTATGGCTATATCCGACGAGGTGAGGCGCTTGCCGGCGGCTACCGCATTGACCGTTTCGTCGAGAAGCCAGATCGCGCCACCGCCGAGGGATATCTGAGCAGTGCAGAGTATTACTGGAACTCGGGCATGTTCTGCTTTCCGGTCGCTGTCCTGCTGGAGGAAGCGGCTCAGACCTGTCCGGAACTGCTGCACGCAGTACGTGCCGCCTGGGAAGCGACTCCGGCCGGGGACCCGTGCCGGCTCGATCGCACGCTGTTCGCCAAGGTGCCCGACATTTCGATCGACTATGCCGTGATGGAGCACGCCAGCCGTCGCGCGGTGGTGCCAGCCAGCTTCGACTGGAACGACATCGGTTCCTGGGAATCGCTCGGTGGACTGGGTGAGGCCGATGACCATGGCAATCGCAGCGAGGGGCCGGCGATCCTGGTCGACAGTCGCAATTGCTACATTCGCAGCAGCGGCCGCACCATTGCAGCGGTCGGGCTGGATGATGTCTATATCGTCGAGGAGGGAGATGCGGTGCTGGTGACCCACCGCAGTCGGGCGCAGTCGGTCAAACATGTGGTGGATCAGTTACGCGCCGCCGGCCATCCGGGTGCCGACGTGCATCTGACCGTGCGAAGGCCGTGGGGCAGCTACACCGTGCTGGAGGACGCCGACGACTGCAAGGTCAAGCGTTTGGTCGTCAAACCCGGCCAGATCCTGTCACTGCAACGGCATCAGCGCCGCAGCGAGCACTGGACCGTGGTCCGCGGCACCGCGCGCGTGCGGGTGGGCGATGAAACGGTCGACCTGCAGGTCAACCAGAGCACCTACATCCCGGCCAACACGCTGCACCGATTGGAAAACTGCACCGATGAGGACATCCATCTGATTGAAGTGCAGTGCGGCGACTACTTTGGTGAAGACGATATCGAGCGGTTCGAGGATCGATACGGCAGAGTGGTGGGCTGATTGAGATGAGGGCACAGGGCTCCGGGCTGACCAAGAGCAGGGCCCAGGGCTCAGGGCCCAGGGCCCATAAGAACTGCGACTTGCCCGCGTAGGATGTTGGTGAGCTCAGCGAACCGCATCGACCAAGGGCACAGAGTCGGGCCTCGGCTGGAGTGGGAGAGACCCCGTTTCGCTTGCCGCCAGTTCAAGTAAGCCGTAGTATAAAATCTTGTCTTACTTCGGTACTAGTGCAGACATGGAAACCACCACGCTTTCAACCAAGGGGCAACTGGTCATCCCCGCCAGCGTCCGGGCCGCTTTGCGTCTCAAGCCTGGCAATCGGTTCAGCGTGACGGTGAAGGACGGGACCATTCTGCTCAAGCCGGAGGCGTCGCCTCCTGGCTGGAAACCATTGAATCCGGCCGGTGCGAGCCTGAGCATTGAGGCGTTGACCCAGCCGGTTGATCTTGGCAATGCCACCGATCGCCGTTGATACGAACTTGCTGGTGCGGCTGGCAACAGCCGACGATCCGAAGGACCATCAGGTCGTCAGCCGATCGCTGGCAGAGCGCAGATGGAGGGTTTTCCTGACCGTGATACTGGAGACCGAATGGGTATTGCGGTCGGTCTATGGCTACTCGCCCGCGCAGTTCGCTCAGTTTGTCGAATGGATGGACGCCAGCGGCCGTATCGAGTTGGTCGACGCTGTCAAGGTCCGTGTTGCCATAGCGCATCACACGGCCGGAATGGACTTTGCCGATGCGCTGCATGTCGCCCAGGCCGAAGGCCATGGCTTTCTGACGCTGGACCAGGCCTTGCGCCGCAAAGCCGCCAAGCTGAATCTCCCCACCGAAGCACCCTGAGCCGTCGCGCAGGCGCGCGACCCTCCGGCGCTGACACGCAACCCCGTGGAGGGCGCCGCGCCTGTGGCGCTTTTCAGCCATCAGACCGAAGGGGTGGTGTCCTTGTCGAACGCCACTGCGGCCACCGCTTCGATTGGGCCATACCGGTCCGATACTGCCGACTCCTTGCTCCCGACGCCCGACCGCTCTTGCTCCCGAACGGGCGCCGGTACATCAGCTTGACTCGCACCTTGGCTGGGCGCTGAGCCCTGTGCCCTTTGCGCTATAGTCCCGCTCACGCAACCGCAGCGGGGAGTCTCCGGTGACCGACACGACATCGACGGGGCTACGGCCGTTGACCGGGCTGGATGCAGGTTTTCTGTATCTGGAGGGACTGGGGACGCCGATGCACGTCGGCAGTGTGATGTTCGCGACTGCGCCGCGCAAGCGTGGCTACGACTTTCATTCCGCCCTGATCGATCTGCTGACCGAACGATTGCCGCGGGCGCAAGTGCTCAGGCGGGTGCTGAACGAAGCGCCGCTGGACCTGGGGCATCCGGTCTGGTCGGAGGTGGCCGAGGTCGATCTGAAGGCGCACGTGCTCAAGCGCAAGCTGCGCGCACCAGGTGGGGCAACCCAATTGCAGAATCTGGTCGCGCAGCTGCATGCCGAAATGCTGCCGCGCGACAAGCCCTTGTGGCAGTTCGTCGTCATTGAGGGTCATGAAAGTGGCCAGCCCGTGCTTTACAGCAAGATCCACCATGCCTTGCTCGATGGTCAGGGCGGCATCGCGCTGGCCAGGCTGCTGCTTGATCTGGAACCTCGGATACCGCCGCCTCGGGGGCCAGCGCATGCCAAGGTAAAAACCGCCGAGCCGCGTCAGCGCGACGTCGCCCGGGCCAGTGCCGGGGCGATCTTCAGCCAGCTCGGCCGCTTGCTGCGGGCGGTGCCGGAGACGGTCAAGCTGGCTGCCTCGGGCCTGGGCGAGCTGCGCCAGTTGCCGGGCAAACTGCGCGAGGCGGTGATGATCGCGCCGCGCACGCCCTTCGACGTCCAGGTGGGGCAGGGCAGGCGCTACGCGATGTGCTCGCTGCCGTTGGCCACGTGCAAGCGGCTGGCCAAGACCCACAAGGTCACACTGAACGATCTGATCCTCGGTTTATGTGGCGAGGCGCTGCGCGACTATCTGAAGCGTCAGAAGGCGCTGCCGGACTCCTCGCTGGTGGTCGCGATGCCGGTATCGCTGCGCGCCGAGGGCGATGGCGAGGCTGGCAACCAGGCCTCGATGGTGCAATGTACGCTGGCCACCGATCTGGACGATCCGATCGACCGGCTGCATGCGATTGCCGCATCGACACGCCAGATCAAGCAGAAACTGTCGACCCTGCGGCACCTGATCCCGACCGACTTTCCGGGTCTGGCTGCACCGATCTGGGCCACCGGACTGAGTCGATTGTGGGCCGCCGGACGGGTGTCCGAACGGCTGCCGCCGCTGGCCAACCTGGTGATCTCCAATGTCCCTGGGCCGCCGGTCCCGCTGTTTCTGGCCGGTGCCGAATTGCAACATTATTACCCGGTGTCGATCATTACCCATGGCCTGGCGCTTAACATCACGCTGCACAGCTATCGTCATCATCTGGATTTCGGCATTCTCACCTGCAGTGAGGCCGTGCCGAAGCCGGACTTGCTGGCGCGAGGCATCGAGCGCGCGCTGGCTCGGCTCGATCAACTCAGTGAGAGTGAATGAAGCCCAGACCGACTCCCGCAGCCACCACCAGCGCCCGAGCTCTGCGACCGCTGCCGGCGTTGCCACCCAAGCCGTCGCGCACCACTTCGGCCCGCCCGCCTTCGGCGCTGCTGCTGGCCATGGAGTCACGCGCCTTGTTCGAGTGGAGCGCGTATTTCATGAGCTGGCCGTGGTTGCGCAAGGCACCGGCCGGCGACGGTCATCCGGTGCTGGTGCTGCCCGGTCTGATCGCGAATGACTCCACCACCTGGCCGTTGCGCCGTCTGCTCGAGACTCTCGGCTATGACGTCCAGCCGTGGGCGCAGGGCTTCAACGTCGGACCGAAGGATCACATCGTCCAGAATCTGATCGATACCGTGAACCGCTTGACCGACCAGCATCAACGCAAGATCAGTCTGGTTGGTTGGTCCCTGGGCGGCTCGATGGCGCGCGCGCTGGCCACGCGCATGCCCGATCTGGTGCGATCGGTGATCACGCTGGGTTCGCCGCATGGCGGCGATCCGCGCCATACCAACGCCTGGCGAGTATTCGAGATGGTCAGCGGCATGAAGGCTGATGACCCGGCCCTGCACGCGCAGTTGGCCGATCACCCTGGCGTGCCGATGACCTCGATCCTGAGCAAGACCGACGGGGTGGTCGCCTGGCAGATGAGCCTGACCCCGGAGCACCCCCTTTACGAGAGCATCGAGCTCAGTGCGACCCATCTGGGCATGGGCGCCAACCCCGCCGTGCTCTGGCTGATCGCCGACCGGCTGGCGCAAGCCGAAGGACAATGGCAGCGCTTCGATCGCAACGGCTGGCGCGGCGTGTTTTTCCGCGACCCGCACGAACGGCGGCTGGCCGATCTGATCGCCCCTTGAGTCCTGATCGGCCAGCGAGTGAGGACCGGATCGTCCACCTGCCGACCCGCGGGTTGGACATGTGCTACCGACTCGACGGCCCCGCCGAGGCGCCCGCAGTGGTGTTGATCATGGGGCTGGGAATGCAGCTGGTCGCCTGGCCGCAGGCGCTGGTGGACGGTCTGGTCGACGCCGGCTGGCAGGTGTTGCGGCTGGATAATCGCGATATCGGCCGCTCCGGGTCCGGCCCGTTGCGTCGACACACCCCAACCAGCCTGGCGCTGTTGCGCCATCTGCTGCACCAGCGCTTCGTGCCACCCTATGAGCTGGCCGACATGAGCTTCGATGTGCTCGCCCTATGCGACAGGCTGCGCCTGCAGCGACCGCATCTGGTGGGCGTGAGCCTGGGCGGAATGATTGCCCAGAAGGCGGCCTTCCTGGCGCCGGAGCGAGTCGGCTCGGTGGTCTCGATCATGTCCAACGCCGGCTCGCGGATGGCACCCTGGCCGAAGCTGTCGATCCTGCCACGCTTCCTGACCCGACCGCCCCGAGGCTCGCCGCTGTCCCGTCAGGTCGCTCACTTCGTCGGTTTGTTCCAGGCGATAGGCGACATCAGGGAGGACGATCCCGAACTGGTGCGCCTGCGCGAGCACCTGGAGCCGGCGCTGCAGCGCGCCTACCGACCGGAAGGCACCGCGCGTCAGCTGCTGGCCGCGCTGGCCGAGGCCGATCGCAGCAAGGAAGTGGCGCAGATCCGCTGTCCGGTCACCTTGATTCATGGCGAACGCGACCCGCTGGTCCCCATCGCCGCCCTTGACCAGCTTGCGCGTCTGTTGCCCAAGGCGACGGTACACCGCATCCCCAAACTCGCCCATCATTTGCCTGAGTGGTCGGTGCCTTTGCTGATCGAACTGTTGCTGCAGCACATGGCCAGGGCTGAGGGCTGGGTTGGAAGAGCAGAGCTGAGGGCTGGGTCGGAAGAGCAGGGCTGAGGGTGTCAGTAGATCGAGGTCCCAGGGCCCAGGGCACAGGGCCCAGAAAGAGCAGTTCCAGTGCCCAGTCACGACCAGACTCACCCGGCTCCGAGTCCCAGTCGGATGTCGGTGAGCTCAGCGAACCGCATCAACGGGCTCATGCCGAACTCCAGCGCTACACTGATCCTTCGCTACTGCTGCTCTTCACTGGCACTGGAACTGGCAACTGGCACGCTCTTCTGGACCCAGCCCTCAGCCCTCAGCCCTCAGCCCTACTAAAAGACAAATGACGACCACCATCCTCATCCTCTACTACAGCCGCAGCGGCACCACGGCGGCACTGGCGCGGCGGGTGGCGGCCGGAGTCAGTTCGGTTGCCGGCGCCGAAGCGCTGTTGCGCTGTGTGCCGCCGGTGCAGCCCGTGCACCAGTCAGCCAGTGGCAGAGCGATACCGGACAGCGGCCCACCATTCGCCGAGATTGCCGATCTGGCCGCGTGCGACGGACTGATCGTCGGCAGTCCGACCCGTTTCGGTTCCATGGCGGCGCCTCTGAAGCACTTCCTGGAGGGCAGCGGAGACCTGTGGTTGTCCGGGACCATGGCGGGCAAGCCGGCGGCGGCCTTCACCAGCACGGCCAGTCTGCATGGCGGACAGGAAAGCACGCTGCTCGGAATGCTGTTGCCGCTGCTTCATCACGGCATGCTGATCACCGGATTGCCGTATACCGAAGCTGCGCTGAGTACGACCGAGGCCGGCGGCACGCCCTATGGTGCCAGTCGCTGGACGGGTCTTGCCGGTGACCGGGAGATGGTGGCTAGCGAACGTGATCTGGCCGCCGCACTCGGCCGGCGGGTGGCACAGATCGCGCTGCGGCTGGCCGGAGCGAAGGTATGAGCTCGCTGCCACCGGCCACCGCCAATCGGGCTCGCAAGGTCTGGAGCGTGATCGGCTGGACAACCGTGGCCGGCGTGCTGCTGTTGCATGTGCTATGGCAGAGCCTGTGGCCGGCCGCGGGTTTGCCGGCAGTGGTGGGCTGGACAGTGGCGTTGCTGCCACTGCTGCCGCTGGCCCTGGCGATGCTGTTTCGCCTGCGTCACCAGTTGATTTATGCGGGGATCGGCATGCTGGCCTATTTCTGTCATGGCGTGATGGAAAGCTACGCCAGTCCGGCGATGCGTGTGCAGGCGGCGATCGAGATTGTTCTGACTGTGGTTTATTTCGCCGCGTTGTATATGCGGCGGCGAGCATCGCGGGGACCGGAGCATGAGGGATAGGGGAACGACGGGGCGGGAACACTCGCGTCTGAAGGGCCCAGCAGATCAAGGGCAGCTTCGAGGATGCTCAGGCTTTGATTGCTCACCGCCGTTAGGTTTCATGCTGGCTTGAATCTGCTCTGGACTGGGCCCTGAGCCCTGAGCCCTGGGCCCTCAGTCCTTTGCAACTCCTCAAAACATCAGGCTACCAACTCGGGGTGCGATTCAAACTGATGTTTTGAGGAAGCTACCTTGACTCAGGGCCCAGAGCTCAGGGCCCAGGGCCCAGTCCGGAGCGAACATGAGGCGAGCTGGGAATCTTTCGCGCTGCCAT
>DAIMJK010000193.1:0-7317 GCA_036722245.1 Lysobacterales bacterium | reverse complement strand
GTTGCCGGGAGATCCGCGGGCTGGGTGAAGGCCTTGCCCTGCCCTTGTCGGATTGGTCAGCGGCGGCGCCCGATCGCCTCGTTCTACCCGAAGCAAGAGCGCCGATGAGTCCGATGGACTTGACACTTGGGCTCTCGCCGGGACTTGGCGGCGATCGGCCACGACGGCCTACAAGGAGCAAAAGCATCCAAAGCGGCGCAGAGCGCCGCATCAAAGCACCACGGCTTCAGCGAACCGCCCACCGTTTGTTGTCGGGCAATGCCGCCCGTATGCGGTCATTCAGCAACGGAGCGATGCGGGCGAAGCCTTCTTCGTTGGGGTGGATCTCGTCGAACCAGAAGGCATCTTCCTGGGTGCCCGGCACGCTGCTGAAGTCGGCATAGCTGAACAGATTTCCGTATTTGGTCTGGAGCGGTTCCAGCACCAGCCCCTTGAAGCCATCGACCAGCAGCCGGCGGGCGAAGCGACGGGCCTCGTCCTTGTCATCCACTGGAAGCACATGCTGCATGACACTCCAGAGCCATGGGCCGACCTCCCCTTTCAGGAAGGCAACCAGTCCTGCGCTGGCCAGGTCCAGATCGCCGGCCACGCCGATGCGCTTGAGGGGTGCATAGCCGTGTCCTACGACACGGAAGTGTGGTCGGTTGACCTGAATCTGGGTCGCCATCTGCAGCAGGTCTTCGTAGCGCCCCAGGATCCCGCCGCCATTGCCGTCATCGAAGATTTCGGCTGCCACCAGGATGTCGTAGGCGGCGTCGGCAGTGATCCTCGGTTCGTTCCGTGGCGCGGTTGTCCAGCGCCTGAATACTCGTTCCAGGCGGCCCGACAGGCTGTCGTTACCGCCGGCGCTGACGACCAGCGCGTCGAAGGGATTGGCTTGGATGCGTTTGCGAACCCGCTCAAGTTCGCGCTTCGAGAACAGTTCGGCCGCCAGCCCGCCTGGTTTGCCGATCACCATGCCAAGGCCATCGATGTTGCGTGCGCTTTGCCTGGCCAGATTGCGATAGAGCGGTGTGGAGAACCACGAGTCGCCCCAATAGAGCAATGCGGGTCGGGTCTGAAGAAACTTGTCGATGCGCTTGCGCTGGCGGCTGTTCTGTCGACCGTAGACCTCACGCCAGTCGATCCAGTGATTGATCAATTCCATTGCCGCTCCCTCTGGTCCCATCGTGCCTTGACGGACTAGCCGTGACGTCAGGGAACGGATTGTCTCACTTTTGGTTGCAATTGGCGTGCGGCGCCAGAGCGCAGGGGGCAAATTGGTGCTTCAGCCGGTCTACGGGATTGAGGACGCAGGGCTCAGGGCCCAGGGCCCAGCAGGGCAAGAGCCGCTAGCCGACTGCGTGGACCAAGTTTGACCATGATCTCTTCGGTCCCGCCGCGCCAGAAAACTGGGCCCTGGGCCCTGAGCCCTGGGCCCTGCTCCTCCTCAAACCCATCGGCAAACAACGCATCACCGCCGCCGGTGACGCTCAGCATCCCGTTGTAGCGCTCCAGTCTGAGCGCCAGATCACCGGCGTTGATCGCGCCATTGCCGTCGATGTCCAGATACAGGCTGACGAGGACGTCGTAGGTGCCCGGGGGAAGGCTGGGCGGAAGCTGGAAGGGGCGGCTGACGACCTGGCTGCCGGGTTCGAGGCGGACCGGGTTGTCGTTGGTGGGGTCCGACAGGAATCCGGTGACGCTGTTGAAGATGCTGGCGCCGATATAGACCGGGTCGTGTGCTTCGCTGGCGAGATTGCTCACCGTAAGCATCAGGCTCATGGTCTGGCCGGGCTGGGCGGTGGGGATGGCGGCGAGGCTGTCGATGCGCAGTGGGCTGGTCAGCTCGGCGGTGCGCAGACCGCTGCCGGCGCCGGTCGCGTTGTTGTTGTCGTTGTAGTAGTGATTGACGATCCATGGCCAGCGCTGGCCTTGCTGCGACCAGCGCTGAGTGCCCCATTGCGACATGCCGCGGCCATGGCCGAAGCAACCGCGATCTGTTGCCACCGCATCGGCCAGGCACGGCCAGCCGGTGGCCGGACTGCCGACGAAGCCGTTACCGCAGGACAGGTCCGCGTTGGAACACGGCAGCCCGTCGTTGGGATCGTCCCAGGCGTTGTTCTCGGCCGAATACTCGCTGCGGAAGGGATCACCGTCGCTGGTCAGGACGATTCCGACCGTGGCATTGACGGCCGCATTCGTGTTGGCGCTGGTGTCAGCGTCGTTGACCTGGCAGCAGGCGCTGGAGCAGATGTCGTAATTGGCGGTGCGTGGATTGAGTACGTGCCAGGCGCCGTAGCTGCGATAGGCGATCGCGCCAGCGCGCAGGCTGTCGCCTGTCCAGCTGGCAATCCACTCGTCGTTGAGGCCTCGGCGGGTGTAGGTCTCGAGGCTGAAGACCTGCACCGTGCTGCAGCCGCCGACGCAACAGATGCCGCCATCGCTGGCATAGCCGACGCGGATGCTGGCCGGTGGTGGGACGACTGGCGCGCGTGCTTCAGCGCCTTGCCGTCCATGATCGGACGCGGGCACATCGTCGGCGACCGTGGCGCTGAGTTGGCGGTGGTCGGCATCGTTCTGGCCGCTGCCAACATCGATGATCAGCTCGGTCGGATCGGTGCTGAGCAACAGCATCCGGCGGTGGATGAGCTGGCCGTTCAGGCGCAACTCCAAGTCAGCCGCCCTGCCCGCCTGATCGTCCAGCGAGTGCGGCGACGCAGTGAAGGCGAAGGTGCCGGCGGCATCGGTGGTTGCATGCAACGATTCAAGCGTGACATCGACACCGGCCTTGGGCGCCCGTCGCTGCGGGTCGTAGACGCGGCCGGTGAGCCAGGATGTCGTGACTGCGTCCGCCGGCGCTGTGGCCGGATCGAGCCAGAAGGTCAGCGCAGATGGCAGCGGCGAGTGCGGGTCGATGGTGCTTTGGATGCTGCGATAGCCGTCAGACTCGACCTTGAGTTGCAGCTTGGCGGTCGACTGGCGTAGCCGGGAATCATCGATCCGGGTTCCGGCCGCGCTGGTCGGGAGTTGCTCGATCAGCGTGCCGCTGGTTTCGGTGACGCTGACTGACGCGGCGACCCACGCTCCGCTGCGGGCATCGCGGAATTCGATATCCAGGGCCGCTGCGGTGGTGGGGAGGAGGTAGAGGGCGGTCCAGAACATGCCGGCGCATAGCACTCCGTGCCGCGCGTCAGGAATGGGCTCTGAGCACGTTTTCGGTCTGCGCATCAAGTGGGCCACCGTGTTCATTCCAGGTGGATGATAGCCGGTAGTGCGAGCGACTCGAGGCGCTGCGCCAACTGCCCGAGTGCAACTCGGGGTTCCGAGTTGGCGCTGTGCCAACTGCCTGAGTGCAACTCGGGGTTCCGAGTTGGCGCTGTGCCAACTGCCCGAGTGCAACTCGGGGTTCCGAGTTGGCGCTGTGCGCTCGATGGAACCCGGCAGTTGTACTCGGGCAACGAAGTGAGTGACGCGCCTGGCGATGGTGACTCGGCCGTTGCCAAGCGAGCGGGCTACAATCGTAGTTCCCTGACGGCTCTGAAGACCTCATGCGCAACCCATTGCAGGAACAGCTGCTCAAAGCCGGTCTGGTGAAGAAGCAGAACGTCGATGCGGCGGTACGGGCGCAGAAGCGGCAGCGTGACGGCAAGCTGGCGGCCACCACCGAGCAGATTGATGCGCGCAAGTTGCAGGCCGAGAAGGCCGAGCGCGACCGAGCGCTGGCGGCTGAGCGCAACGCGCAAGCGCGCGAGAAAGAGAAGCAGGCGCAGATCCGTCAGCTGATCGTGCAGCACCGGGTCGATGGCGATGGCGACACGCCTTATCGGTTTGCCGACGGTGAGCGGCTGGCCAGCGTGCTGGTCGGTGATGCGGTGCGCAAGCAGCTGGCCAGCGGTGCGCTGGTGATCGTGCGCCACGACGCAGGCCATGCGCTGATGCCGCGCGCAGCCGGCGAACTGGTGCGTCAACGCGGCGGGCTGGTGGTCGTCGATCACGCAGCCGATCAGGCTTCGACGGCCAGCGACGAGGACGAGCACTACCGCAAGTTTGTCGTGCCGGATGATCTGATCTGGTAGCTCGATGCGCTGTCAGCTGCGCGTGTAGCAAACACAGGGCCGAGGGCCAAGGGCTGGGATCAGGAAGCGCTGGCAAATTGATCCGCGATTCAGCCCGCCCCGCGCCCCATTGCAATTTCGCCCCGCATCGCGCTGATCGTCGCTGCGTAATCCGGGCTACCGAAGATTGCCGAGCCGGCGACGAAAACGTCGGCGCCAGCGGCCGCGACCGCGCCGATGTTGTCGGTCTTGATGCCGCCGTCGACCTCGATACATATCGATTTGCCGGTCGCCTCGATCCGCTGGCGAAGGGCGCGGATCTTCGGAATCGCCGAGGCGATGAAGGATTGCCCGCCGAAGCCCGGGTTGACGCTCATCACCAGCACCAGATCGACCCGTTCCAGCGCCCAGTCCAGCACCTCCAGCGGCGTTGCTGGATTGAGTACCAGGCCGGCCTGCAGACCATGATCGGCAATTGCCGACAATGAGCGATCGACGTGGCGGCTCGCTTCCGGGTGGAAGCTGATCAGGTTGGCACCGGCGCGGGCGAAATCGTCGATCAGCCGGTCAACCGGCTCGACCATCAGGTGCACGTCGACGAAGGCGTCGATGCCGTAGCTGCGCAGCGACTGCAGAACCAGCGGGCCGATCGACAGATTCGGTACGTAGTGGTTGTCCATCACGTCGAAATGGATCCAGTCGGCGCCGGCCGCCAGCACCGCGTCCACTTCACTGCCCAGGCGGGCGAAATCGGCGGCCAGGATGGAAGGCGCGATCAGCGCCGGTCGATCAACAATCATGGTTCGGGTCCAGGCGGTCAGGGGTCAGGACTTGCGCAAGCGCAGAAACTCGTAGGCATCACGAACCTGCTGCAGGCGCTGTTGGGCTTGGGCCAGTTCAGTCTCGGACAGATTCTGCCCGGCCAGTTTGTCCGGGTGATAGCGGCTGAGCAAGCGCTTGTAGGCGGCGCGGATCTCGGTGTCGTCGGCGCGAGCATCCACGCCCAGTTCCGATCGCGCCTTGTCGACCGACCAGCCGGTCAATTGCTTGACGGCTCGGGTCGTGCCCGACGCCACGCCGAGTTGGTGCGCGATACGCCCCAGCGCGCCGCGCTCGGCCGGCACGAGGGCACCGTCGGCTTCGGCCAGCCGAACCAGGAGATCGACCAACTGGTGTGCTTCGGCACTGCCCGGCGCATTGATCGCGGCGAGTCGTGCCAGCGGTTCGTCAATCGCGAAACCCTCCTGGCGGCCGCGATCGAAGGCCGCGACGGCTCGCTTGCGCTCGGTTCCAGCGAGCTTGAAGCGATCCATCAGCGCCTCGGCGAAGGCGACCTCGCGTTCGCTGACCCGGCCGTCGGCACGGGCCAGATGACCAAGCAGTTCGAACAGCGCCGACAACTCCTGCCCGACCTTCAACGGCGCCGGCGCCGGCTTGCCGAGCCAGCCACGATCCCAGGCCTGGCCCAGGCCGGCTCCGGCCACGGCGCCAAAGGGGCCGCCGACGAGGAAACCCGCCGCCCCGCCAACGACCGTGCCGAGCCAGTTCGTCATCAGGGAAATCTCCCCTGGGCCAGGCCAGCGGGCCGCGAATTCATGGCGCAATCACCGTCGGCGCAACGCAGGGACGGCTGGCGTACCAGTTCGCCATCTCCTCGATCTCGGACTCGCTCAACACACCGACGATCGCCTGCATCTGCGCATGCGGTCGACTGCCGTCGCGATAGGCCAGCATTTGCACGCGCATATAAGTTGCGTCCTGGCCAGCCAGATGCGGATAGCCCGGGATGCTGCTGCGCCCGTCGATGCCATGGCAAGACGCGCACAACCCCAGCTTGGCCGGCGCCGTAGTCGATGTCGTCGCAGGCGTCGATCCGGATTGAGGGCTGCAGGCCAACAGCAGCAGCGGCAGCAGGATCAGGTAGATCTTCATGGGACCGCAGTGTAGCCGGCCAGGCGGCCGTCCCGCAGTGAAATGCTCGGCAGATGTCGCGCGGTGTGGGCTACGGTTACGGGATATGAACGTCCATGGCATTCAGCATAAACAGGCCCCGAAGGAAGCGCTTCAAGCAGGGATTTGTGCGCGGTAATGAAGGAGCCCGCTCTGCTCTGCTCGTTCTTGATCTGCTCTACTTTGTGCCCTTTGTGTCGAATGCTCCTCGCTCTGGCTTTGTCTCGCGCCCAGGCAACGACAGAGTCATTCCGGAGCGGTCAGCCGCTGGAATGCCTCGGTGTAGCGGGCGCGGGTGCCTTCGATGACCGGCGCTGGCAGACGTGGGCCCGGCGGGCGCTGGTCCCAGCCGATCTGGAGCAGATAGTCGCGCACGTACTGCTTGTCGAACGAGGCCGGGCTGCGTCCCGGCAAGTACTGGTCGGCAGGCCAGAAACGCGACGAGTCCGGGGTAAGCATTTCGTCCATGACACGCAGATGGCCTTCCCGATCCAGTCCGAACTCGAACTTGGTATCGGCGATGATGATCCCGCGGGCGTTGGCATGACGCTGCGCGAAGGCGTAAAGATCCAGCGTGATCGAGCGCAACTGCTCGGCCATGTCACCGCCGACCTGACGCACCAGATCATCGAAAGTCATGGTCTGATCGTGCTCGCCCACGGCAGCCTTGGTCGACGGCGTGAAGATTGGCTCCTCCAGCAACTCGGCCTCACGCAAGCCCGGCTTGAGTCGATGGCCGCCGACCCGGCCAGATCGCTGATAGTCCTTCCAGGCGCTGCCGGCCAGATAGCCGCGGGCAATCGCCTCGGCCGCGATCGGCCGCAATGCGCGGACAACAACGCTGCGGCCGCGCAGGGGCGCTGGATCGATCCCGGCCGGCAGTTGGTCGTCAATATCGGTAGCGAGCAAATGATTCGGGCAAAGATCGGCGGTCAGGCCGAACCAGTGATTCGACAGCCGGGTCAGAATCTGACCCTTGCCCGGAATCGGGTCGGGCAGTACCACATCGAAGGCGCTCAAACGATCACTGGCGATCATCAACAAGCGATCGCTCCCGAGCCGGTAGACATCTCGCACCTTGCCCCGATGCTGCAACTCCAACTCGGGCAGATCGAATTCGGTAGCGATGGTGGTGTCGGTCATGGACGGCAAACAACCCGGCGCGCCGAGGGCGGGGGAGCATAGCAGGATCGCGGTGGCATGGAGTGGCCCGCATTGCCTGGGGGTGCGATTCAAACTGATGCAAGCGATGCGAAGCCTGGAGTCGGGGTCGGGGTCGGAATCGGAATCGGAATCGGGAGCACCATGGCCATCAACGACTAGCCGTGTA
>DAIMJK010000192.1:0-7321 GCA_036722245.1 Lysobacterales bacterium | reverse complement strand
CCCCGAACAGCCTCGGCATGAGCCGCTGGCGTTTCGGAGACTTCGAGCTGGATCGCCTCCGGCGCCAGCTGCTGCACCGCGGCGAACCGGTTCGACTGGAGCCGCGGGTACTGGAGCTGCTGGCCTATCTGGCTGCCAATGCGGGCAGGGTGGTCAGCAAGGACGAGTTGCTGGCGGAAGTCTGGGGCACGCCGCATGTCACCGACTGGGCGGTCAGCCGGGCCATCGCTGAAGTGCGCAAGGTGTTGCGTAAACACGATCCGCACACCGACTGGATCAAGACTTTCTACGGCCGGGGCTTCCAGATGCTGGAGTTGGTCCAAGCGCTGGCCGAGGGCGACGATGCGCCAGCGGCCATCGCACAGACGCCAAAAGCGACTGCCCCCAGACTGCGCCGGCCGCAGACATGGGCCCTGGCGATGGCACTGGCTGGCATCCTGCTGGTGCTTTGGTATGCGGTGATGATTCGGGACCAGAGCGAGGCAACCCGGGCTGGCCCAGTGCCGCCACGCGTCGTCGTCGTGGCTCCGGCGGCAACGGCAGAGCTGCCCGCCTGGCTGCACGATGGCCTGGTGGACGAGCTGATCTCGCAGCTTGCCCATCAGGCCGAGTTACGGGTCCTTTCGCGCGGCGCCGGCCGGCAACTGGCGCAGGCCAATGGCATGGCCGCCGACGAAGCTGCCGCTTTGGGCGCCGACTTTGCCCTTGAGCTGAGTTTGCGCGATGACGCCAGCGGGGTGCGAGTGAGTGCGCAGCTGGTGCGTACCGACGACGCAGTCGTGCTGTGGAGCGAGCAGTATGCGTCGGTGGAGCAAGTCCATGCAGTCGCCTCGCGGATCGCCGTGCAGGTCACTGCAATGGTTACCGGCGCCACGCCGGAGACGGCAATCGGTCCCGTACAAGTCGACAGCGAGGCCGAGATCGCGTTCCTGCGTGGTCGGCACTTCCTCGCTCGGCGCGGCACCGGCGATCTGGATCTGGCGCTGCAGTTCTTCACTACCGCTACCAGCATCGATGCCCACCATGCGCCGGCCTGGGCCGGCAAGGCCAGCGCCTACGCGCTGCAGCGGATCTACTACGAGCGACCCGCCGATGAGGCCTGGAAGCTGGCTGCAGATGCGGCCGAACAGGCCATCGATCTGAATCCCGAACTGGCCGACGCGCATGCCGTGCTGGGCTTGCTCGCACTCAATGCCGATTGGGACTTCGACCGCGCTCGCGCCCACTATCGGCGTGCGCTGGCGCTGGCGCCCAGTCACACCCAGACACTGCAATGGTCGGCAGAGCTGGAGATGCTCAGCGGTCACTACCACAGCGCGCTGGCGCAGATTCGCCTGGCCTGCGAACTGGACCCGGTTTCGCCGCTGCTGATCGGCATCTGGGGCACGATCCTGGCCACCGCCGGTGACCTGCCCGGGGCGCAGCAGAAGTTTGTCGAAGCCCTCCGGATGGACCCGGAGTTCGTCTGGCTGCAGCGCGAACTGGCCTATATCGCCGAGCATGGGGGTGACAGCGCCTCCGCGATGCAGGCACGGCGAACGGAAATGCAGTTGCGCGGTGTGGCGGCCAGTGACTTGCAGGCGCTGGATGGCGCCATGGCCACCGACGGCCTGATCGGCTTTCGGCGCTGGTATCTCGATCATCTCGGCGGCGCATCCGGCATCGTCGCCAGTCCAGTGCCGGAACTCGTGGTCGAAACCCTGGCCGCGCTGGGAGAGCACAATCAGGCTGAACGAATCCTGCGCCAGCAGGGGCGCCAGATGGGCGAAGGAATACTGCATTTCTGGACCCGCAGCCCAGCCTTCCGGGACCCGCGCTACCGTGCTCTGGCGCTGGAGTTGGGTCTGCAGCAGCTGGTCATTCCGGAATCCTGAGCGGCGGGCGTCGGGACTCTGCTGCGGGCGGGCTGGGCGCCGTTGCCCCGCTTCAGTAGCTCGTCCAGCTGCCCGTTTGCGGGCCCAGGGCACAGGGCACTGGGCCCAGCAGAGCAACGGCCGAAGGCTGAGCGACGTACAGGGCGGGTGGTATCGGCGCGAAAACTCACAAGGCTCCGGGGCCGGACCACAATGGTGCCCACGGATCCGGCTCTGGCCCGTTCGGTGGAACCGGCTCACCGAGTGGCCGGATCGGTTCGAGCAACAGCCACTGCGATGGAATCGCTGCCGGCTTGATCTCGCGCAGCGGCAGGCGCAAGCGCTCGGCGGCGGCGGGGAAGCGGCGCGAGTCTGCGCACAGCACGTGCAGCACCTTGCCCTCGCTGTAGCTGCTGAACTCCAGACAGTAATAACGCTCGGGTCGCGCCAGATACTGCAGCAGACGGTTCAGCTCCTGCAGCAGTCCATCCAGTTCCAGCCGCGAATTGGGCTGCACCAGGAAACGTCGGGTACTGTCGTTGATTCGATAGGCTACCCACTGCAGGGCTGCGGTATCGCTGTACAGCGGGATGCCGGCCTGCAACAGCGGCCGCAGCTTGGGGTCGGTGCCGAAGTCGTGCAGTTCCAGTGCCATCGGCTGCGCCGGCAGCGGCAGCACGCTGAAATGGCCGCCCTGACGCGCTTCGCTCAGCGGCAGCGGTGGGCGAGCGATCGCCGCCAGTTCGGTCAGCACCTCGTCGTGCGCTTCCTCGATCAGCTCGCGGTCCAGCCAGACTTCCAGACAGCGTTTGCCGCAGGCACTGGTCAGGCGGTAGGGTTCGTGCTCGAACCAGCCATCCGGATCATCGCGTTTGGCCTCATCGGCCAGCAAGGACTCGCGCTGCGCCGCGGTGGGCTCGTCGATGGCGCCGGCCTCTACCAGCGCATCGAGGGCATCGAGCAGCGTGATGCCCTGTTGTTGCCAATGCATACCCATCGCATCCCAGGGCTCCAGTCCATCGAGCACCGCCGGGTCGCTGACGCCATGACGCAAGGCCAGCTCGGACAATTGCTGGCGCTCCCAGGCGTCGAAGCACTCGGGGTCGGTCGCAAGCTTGCTCAGCGCGAGTTGCAGCAGCTCGCGCAGGCGCGACTGCTGGTCCGCCTCGAAGCTGGCCTGCGACAGCGCCTGAATGACGGGATGGAAGGAACGGCCGTCGCCGCTGATGATCGCGGCGCTTCTGTCCAGCAGTGCCGAACGTGCCCGCGCCATTTCGCCGGCCTCGCCCTGCCAGCGCGCCAGCAACTCAAGCAGCGCGCCGTCGCTATCGGTCTCCGCTGCCGTCAGCAGCGGTTCCAGCGGAACCAGGCGCTGTTCGATCAGCTCCCGGATCTCGCCGCTCGAGCGCTCACGACTGGACGGATCGAGCGCTTGCGGCAACAGCGCCGCAAGCTCCGCCGCAGGCTGGCCCTGGCAGCGCGACAGCTCGATCGCCGCACGCAGACGCAGATCAATGCGTGGCAATGCGGCAATCAACGTGCGCAGCAGCTCAGCTGCGCCAGCGGGCTGCGCCTTGCCGAGGGCGCGCAACAGGCTGTCAGTGGCCACGGCGTCAGCCGCAGCCACATCGCCCAGCCGCCTGGCGCCACCGTGCTCAGCAACGAACTGCTGCAGCAACTCGACGATCAGTTCCGCCGCGGCCGCAGCCGCAGCATGTTCGCGTGACGCCCATTGCGCCAGCACCTGGGTCAGTGCCAGACAGGCTCCGGGCTGGTCGCGATAGCGGCGCGAAGGGCTGAGCAAGTGCTCGCGCAGCAGCGCGATGCTGCCATCGTCGCAACCATGGCGCAGATGGATCTCGAAAGCACGCGCAGCCAGGGTACCGTCAGGATGGCTGCGTAGCGTTGCCAGGGTCCCCTTGAAGGCTGGAAACAGGCCATCGAGAAGATGGAAATGTCGTTCCGGGCGCTGCGTCAGATGCGGCCCGGCACTGCGTCCCAGCTCGGCCGGGTCGATCTGCAAGCCATCCGTGGCAGGGAGCAGGTCAGCCGCGCTGAGCTTTTGCAAGATCTGCAGCGCGGCATCGCGCAATGGCGGCGTGGTGCTGCGCAGCGCTCCGTGGAAGTCGGCGGCATGGCCGGCACCGATCCCGAACAGGGCCAGCCGGATCATTGTGCCGGCCAGCCCGCCGCGCTGGATCGCCTCGCGGCGCAGGTGGGTGATGTACTCGGTCCGCTCGGCTGGATCGCGCGGTTGCTGCATGCGCAGCGATGCCGGTCCGTTCTGCAGCAACTCGCGGGTCATCTGGCTCAGGGTAACGGGGGTCAGGGACATGCGGCGACTCAGCGGCTGAGTAGCATGCGCACTAACCCCTGCAGGGCCATGCGCAGCAATTGGAAGGCACCGTCGAACAACCGTCCGCGGGCACGCGGGAGCGAGGCGAGGATCTCGCGGGCCTGCGGGTTGCCAGCCGCTTCGGCCGCGTTCAACAGGCGCAAGGCTTCTTCCTGGTTGCGCACGCCGGCACGGCCATCCCACAGGTACAGGCCCAGATTGATCATTCCCCCGCTATCGCCCAGCTGCGCGGCGCGCTGGAAGTAGCCCCTGGCCCGCGGCAGGCTGACCGGCACACCGGTGCCCATCGTATACATCACGCCAAGGTTGTTGATGGCGCCGGTATGGCCGAGCTCGGCCGCCCGCTCGTACAGCTGGCGCGCCTGCGCGGCGTGGGTGGAAACCAGCTCGAGCGCCTGGGCAAAGTGATGCTCGGCCAGCGCCCGTTCGGACTGCTCACGCTCGAATCCCTGGTCCAGCACCTCCGTGATGACCTCGGCCTGGCTGCGCGACTGGCCATGGCGGGCCTTGCTGCGCGCCATCCAGACATCTTCCAGCCATTCCGGCCAGTGCGTGGGGGGCAGCAGCATGACCGGGCCGGGCTGCGCGTCGCTGATCAGGACCGGGAACACCGACTGCAGCACGCCATCAGGCAGCGAACGGCGATCGATGTAGAGCGTGGAAGCCAGCAGCGGCCACGGCGAAATGGCCTGCGGGACCGGCTGCGCGAAGAAGCGCGCGACTTCGTTGGCGAGCAGCGCGCCAAAGGCCGCGCAAGCCGGATCGGCGTGCGGTTGTCCCTTGAGGTCAAACAAGCGGTGGGCGAAGGCCTGCAGGGTCTGTTGCGGCACCCGTCCACTCGGATCGTAGAGCACCGCGGCGGGCGCCCCGGGCAGATCGCCGACCTTGAACAGATCATTGTTGGCCTGGATCAACACCGCCGCCACTGCCCTGCCCTGTGCGAGCAGGTGCGGCGCGGCGCGGAATTGCGCCAGCAGCGGGTCGTTGTCCTGCTCCATCCATGTCGGTGGTCGCAGCAACAGTCCGGTCAACGAACCGCTCGTCGGCGGCCAGTTGCGCGGCTGGAAGTCGGTTGACAAAGGCAGTGCTGGCAGCGGGGCGCGCGAATCCAGACCTTCCGGCAGATAGGGTCGGCAGACACTCGCCAGTCCGGCCGCCCGGGCGTCGAACAACGGCACCAGCAGCGCGTGCAGGGGCAGGAACCACGGCAGCGCCAGCTCCCGGTCGTCGTACTCGCAGGCGATCGTGTTGAGGAAGTCGACACCCAGGTTGACGATCCGCAGCGAATCGACCAGGCCGAGCCAGTTGGTCCAGCGCGGCGGCGTCCGCCGCGCCCGGCCGATCAGCTCGCCGGCGTAAAAGGCGAGCAGATGGAGCAGGTTGCGATGCCCGGCGTCCTCGAGAAACTGCGCGCCCTGACCGACCAGCCGCGGCCGCCACTGGGCGATGAAGCGATCGATGCGCTCCAGGCTGGCGACGCTGTAGTCAAGCTGCAGCGCTCGCAGCGCCGGCTCCTGCGCCCACCCGCCTGGCACCGGCAGACGCTGCTCCCAGGCGTTCAGCAGGCACAAGGCACTGAACTGGAGATGATTTTCACGCGCCATTGACGGAGTCACGTTGGGGGGCGCGCATGTTAAGGCCGCGCGTGGCGGTTCGCAAGAGCTGGGCGAGCGGACTTAAATAATGCTTTTTATGCTGTATATTTGTATAGCTTGTGGAGCGACGGCTGAGGGGTCACAAGAGCAGTTCCAGTAGCCAGTTCCAGTGGCCAGTCAAGACCGGGAAGAGCAGGGGCGGGGCTGTGTCGGGCTGCGAAGAGACCTGCAGTGAAGCCGCCAAGCGCTCTGCTTCTCACTGGCTACTGGAACTGGCCACTGGAACTCAAGAAGCATGTACGCCGAACGCCACTGCCTCAGCAACACGGATGGGGAGCACCTCGATGGCTAACGAGATCGCTTGTCAGTACATCGTCCGGACAATTACAATAAGGCCCATTCAAGATCAGTCCGGAGTGGCACCATGAGCGCCCTGAAACTTTCCAAGACCGAACGTATCGACGTCCGTGCAAGCACGCCAGTGAAGCAGCTGCTGCAGGAAGCCGCACGCGCCTGCCACAAGAATGTCAGCGAGTTCCTGCTCGACGCGGGCGTGACGGCGGCCACGCAGACGCTGGCGGATCGTCGCCAGTTCATGCTCGACGAGGCGCAGTGGCAGGCGTTCCAGCAAGCGCTGGATCGTCCGGTAAAAGCCAAGCCGCGTCTGAAGAAGTTGCTGCGTGAGCCGGGGGTGCTGGGTTGAGCGACGGCTACTCATCCGTTCGCAAGCTGCTTGCTACGGATCAGGTCGATGCTTTTGACTGCGGCCAGACCGCGCTGAACCAATTCCTGCAGCGCTACGCATTCGTCAACCAGAAGGCCAACAGCTCGCAGACTTACGTCTGTTGCCAGGGTGACGAGGTAGTCGGCTTCTACAGCCTCGCCGTCGGCAGTGTCGATCCGGAGGCCGCGCCGTCAAGAGTGATGAAGGGGCTGGCGCGTCACCCGGTACCGGTCATGATCCTGGCCCGGCTTGCGGTGGCCAAGGAGCATCAGCGCAAAGGCCTGGGTCAGTCCTTGCTCAAGGACGCACTGCTGCGCACCGCACAGGCCGCCGACATCGCCGGTATTCGCTGCCTGCTGGTACATGCCAAGGACGAAGCGGCGCGGCAGTGGTGCGAATCGTGGGAATTCGAGCCCAGCCCGACCGATCCGTATCATCTGTTCCTGATGCTCAAGGATCTCAAGGGCATGTTGAGCTGAGCGGCGTCAGGCCTTTCGGATCTCATATAAAGCTGTATATTTGTACACTTTATAGAACAGTTCCAGTGGCCACTTGGTCTGCACTGGCTACTGGAACTGGCTACTGGCCACTTGAGCTGCACTGGCTACTGGAACTGGCCACTGGAACTCAAAAGAGCAAAAAGGCATGTACGCCGAACTCCACTGCCTCAGCAACTTCAGTTTCCAGCGCGGCGCCAGTTCGGCGCGGGAGCTGTTCGAACGGGCGAAGGCAGTCGGTTACAGCGCGCTGGCGATCACCGACGAATGCACGCTGGCCGGGATCGTGCGGGCCT
>DAIMJK010000191.1:0-7334 GCA_036722245.1 Lysobacterales bacterium | reverse complement strand
CGATCGCGGCCAAGGCGCGCGGATCGCTGTCGGGCCCGGTTGCCTTGCCGCCGAGCGCACGCCAGCGTGCCAGTACCTGCCAGCGGGCGAGCAGGTCGGGCTCGAAGCGAGCTGTGCCCAGCAGCGGATCGCGGCCTTCCAGCAGCGCCAGCAGATCGCAGGCCAGCGCCGCATCGGGGCCGGCCTGCTCGAGCATCGCCGCCAACCTTGGATGCGTGCCGCTGGACCCAAGCCTGCGCCCCAGCGGGGTCGGCCGCTCATTGCCATCGAGCGCACCCAGCGCGATCAGCAGATCACGCGCCTGCGCCAGCGCACCGGCCGGCGGTGGATCCAGCCAGCGCAAGGGGCCGGCCCACAGCGCCATCTGCAGGGCCAGATCGGCCAGATCCGCCGACAGGATTTCGGCCCGACGACTGCTCTCCAGTCGATCCTGCGCCGACCACAGTCGCAGGCAATGACCGGGCCCCAACCGACCGGCCCGACCGGCCCGCTGGGTGGCGCTGTCCTCGCTGATCCGGATAGTGACCAGATGACTCATGCCGCGTTGTGGATCGAAGCGCGGTTCACGCGCCAGACCGGCATCGATCACCGCCCGCACGCCGGGCACGGTCAGCGAGGACTCGGCCAGATTGGTGGCCAGGATCAGTCGCCGGCGGCTACCCGGCTGGAGCACCCGGGCCTGCTCGGCCATCGCCAACTCGCCGTGCAACGCGAGGATCTCGACCGCCTCAAGGCCCAGCCGCTGCGCCAGTACCCTGCGGCTGCGTTCGATCTCGGCCTTGCCCGGCAGAAAAATCAACACATCGCCAGTTGATCGAGCCAGCAGATCACCGACGGCGCGCTCGACCTGGCGCTCGATGGTCTCTTCGCGCCGCGGCGGCTGGTACTGGATGTCGACCGGAAAGCTTCGTCCCGGACTGCTCACCCGCTGCGCCGGCAGCCAGTCCGCCAGCGCGGCGCCGTCGACCGTCGCACTCATCAGCAGCAGGCGCAGGTCGGGCCGCAACGCCGCCTGCGCTTCCAGTGCCAGCGCCAGACCCAGGTCGCCCTGCAGATGGCGCTCGTGGAATTCGTCGAACAGGATCGCGGCCACGCCCGGCAGCTCCGGATCCTGCTGGATCAACCGGGACAGCAGCCCTTCGGTCAGCACCTCGATCCGTGTCTTCGGCCCGCAGCGCACATCGAAGCGGATCCGATAACCGACCGTTTCACCGACCGTCTCACCCAGGCAGCGGGCCATCTGCTCGGCGGCCGCCCGTGCCGCCAGCCGGCGCGGCTCCAGCAGCAGGATCCGGCCGTCGCCGCGCCACGCCTGGTCGAGCAGCGCCAGCGGCACGCGGGTGGTCTTGCCGGCGCCCGGCGGCGCCTCCAGCACGACCCGAGTCGAAGATTGCAATGCCGCCAGCAACTCCGGCATGACGCCGTCGATCGGCAGGTCGGGCAAATCGGGCCTGAGCGGCATGGCTCACCGTGGTCAATGATCGGGCAGAAGCGATCGGGAAGGGCAAGTGAAACGGGTGCGGACGAGGCTATCACCGCGGGGACCGCGCATCGGTGTCTGTTGACGTCGGCCCTGCCATCGGCAAGAGTCCGACGGTCTGCAAGCTTCAAGGAAATCCATAGCCCATGGCTGCGCCACGCGCCCTGATGATGCGCCTGCTGGTCGTGCTGCTGATTGCTGGCGGCGCACTACTCGGGTATTCCATGCACATCGACGACGGGAAGGCACCATCGACTGAGACGACAGCAGCGGACACACCGGTCCTGGGTACGCCAGGTTCCCGACCCTCGCCGGTGAGCCCGCAGATCGGTGCAACGGCTGCTGCCGACCTGCCCTTGAGGCTTGCCGTCGCCGCGCCGCCCACCGGCCCGGCCGAGCAGGCGCCGCCTCTGCCACCGGCCCAGCCCGGCGATCTGCCCACCAACGACGACTGGTCGCAGGCGGCAATCGAGCGGCTGATCGTGCTCAGCGATGCCGGCGATCCGCAAGCAGCGGTTCTGTTGCTGCGCCGCCACCAGCGCTGCGCCGCCTATGAAGGGGCATGGCGTCGGGCCGCCGGGCATCAGCGTGAGCTCGAACAAAGCACCGACCCACAGCGGCGCGAGGCCCTGTCGGCGCTGATCGTCAAGGAAGGCGAGCGACTGCAATCCGACGAGCGCTGCAAGGTGCTGCCGCCGTGGTCGGCAACGACCTTGTTCGACCTGCAATGGCGCGCCGCCACCCTTGGCGACAGGCAGGCGATCCTTGAAGCGGTTCTCAATCCGGCCCTCACTCAGGTCTCACCGCTGCAGCACGCCGACCGCTTCGACCGCTACCAGCAGCAGGCGCCGGGCCTGCTGCAAGACCTGCTCCGGCGGGGTGATCTGGATGCGGTGCGCCTGCTGGCCGAAGTACATGCCGACCCGTCCAGCTCGCGCTGGCTGGGCCAGCTGGTGGCCCAGGACGATCGAATCGCGCTGACCTATGCGCAGCTCTATCTGGAAGCCGGTGGCCGCCGCTATCGTGATCGGCTGACCCGACAGAGTGGCGAACTGGCCGCCCGCCTTTCACCGGCCGATGCCGCCGCCGCGTTGACCCGTGCGCAGGACCTCAGCGAGCGCTACTTCGGCCCGGGCGTGGCACGCAATGAAATGGGCTACGGCGCTCGCGGCGGTGCCGAGCGCAACGGCTGGTTCCAGGGCAAGCCGCTGGGCGGCGACTAGCGCGGCTATGGATCTGGCCGACTACTGAGCGCGGGAGGGTGCGGCCAGCACGATTGCGCCTGGAAAGCTGCGACTGGCCAGTTCGGGCCGCAGCTCGCCGCGCTCCTGGCACAGTTCGAAGTTCTGCAGCGGCGGCAGCCCCTGCCACTGGCCGGAGAACTTGCGCACTTCCAGCAAGACCCGCACCAGTTCGTTGAAGCCGCGCGCCAGCTGACCGTACAGCTCGGCCATGCCGGCCCTGAGCTGGGTCGCCAGATGATCGTAGGCGTTGCGACCCAGATCGATGAAATAGCTCAGCGAGACCAGCCGACGCTCGGCCTGCTCCGGATACAACCCGGCCAGCAGCAGGCAATGATCGCCGACGTCGCGCAGGTTCTGTCGTTGCAGATGGCTGCCACGATCGAGCGCAGCGAGCCATTCGGTCGCGATTACCCGCTTGCCCAGAGCCGTGTCGCCCTGATGGCGCAACAGCGTGAACACCAGATAGCTTTCCAGGCTCTCGTCCAGTGAGGATTCGGCTCGATTCTCGGCGTCACGGATCAACTCGTGCCAGAGCAGCGTTGCGGTCCCGGCCGCCAGCCGGCAATCGCTACCGTCCAATTCGTCCTTCGCATGCATCGACTCAACTCCCTGACGCCGTGAGTGTGGTGCTGGCATGGTCCGAGTGTAGCGCCAGTCCTGGCCCGCATCGCACCCCCAAATCGCATTCAGGCTTGGAAATTTGCAACCGGTTTCGCGTATAAAAGGGGCATCCCCCGGACAGGAGCGGAGCGATGGCGAACTGGCGCATCAGCAGCTTGGTGATGATCGCGGCAATGACACTGGTCGCTTGCGGCGAGCAGTCCGAGCCACCGGCCGTAGCCACAGGGTCGGCCGCGCCCCAGGCCGACCAGACGCTGGTGCGGGTCTACAACTGGGAGGAGTACATCGATCCGGAAGTGCTGGAGCAGTTCAGCGCCGAAACCGGCCTGAAGGTCGACTACCAGACCTTTCCCGGCAACGAGGAACTGCAGGCGCTGCTGGACCGCGGTGAGCCTTTCGCCGATGTGATCTTCCCTACCGCAATCCCATTCGGCCGCGAACAGGTGCAGGCGCGCTTGCTGCAGACGCTGCCCGATTCGCTCAAGGACAAGGCCATCGCGATCGATCCCAACATCGCCCGCGCGTTACGCCGGGCCGACTCGACCGGCAGCTATCTGATGCCGTACCAGTGGGGCACCACCGGCATCGGCTACAACCGGGCCATGGTCGCTCAGGCACTCGGTGCCGATGCCGACATCGAAACCTGGAAGCTGCTGTTCGATCCGGCCTACACCGAGAAGCTGGCCAGTTGCGGGATTGGACTGCAGGCCGAGAAGACCGAGATCATTGCCGCGGCGATGATCTACTACGACCCGTCGCAGACGGACTCATCGCTGACCGAATTCATTCTCGAGCGCAGTCTGGCCCGCACCATCGAACACGTGAAGTTCTTCGGCGGCAGCACCCGCATCATCGAGGAACTGGCACTCGGACAGATCTGCGTCGCATTGGCCTGGTCGGGCGACGTACAGCAGGCGATCGATCGGGCTGAGGAAGAAGGCACCGGTCAGGACATCGCGTATCTGATCCCGAAGGAAGGCGGCCTGGTCTGGATGGACGTAATGGCGATCCCCGCCAACGCCCCCAATCCGGAAGGCGCGGCGAAGTTCATCGAATTCATGGTCCGTCCCGAGATCCAGGCGAAGATCTCCAACTTCGTCGCCTATGCCAGCGGCTTCCCTGCCGCCGAGCCCCTGCTTGACGAGGCAATACGGACCAACCCGACGATCTACCCCAGCGACGAGGTTCGCGAGCGCCTGTACAGCATTCCCGGCGTCTCCGAACGCCACCGCGAAACCCGCGACGCCGCCTTCGACGGGCTGGTCATGCCGACCGGCAAGTGGCATCCGGAGGAGTAACTCTGGTTTCGATCGATTTGCAGGGGATCAAGGGAGTTCGAGTAGACGGAAGCTAGCGATACCCGACCTCGTTCAACAGCTTCTGCGCTTGTGGTGAGCGCCGCGCGATGGCGTCCAGCGACAGATCGTCGGCCTTGAACTCACCCAGCATGTCTAGCGCGGGGTTGCCGTGCTTCACGCCGGCCACGACCGGCCACTCGTTGTTGCCGGCGGCGAAGTAGCTTTGCGCCTGGTCGCTGGCCAGATACTCAAGGAACTGCACCGCGGCGGCACGGTTGGGCGCATGCGCTGCCACCGCCGCGCCGGCCAGATTGACGTGGGTGCCATGGCCCTGCTGGTCTGGCCAGAGCATGCGGACCTGGCTGACGACCTCGCGGTCCTCCGGCTTTTCCGACAGCTGCAGACGAACCCAGTAGTAACTGTTGCTGATCGCGACCGAGCACTCGCCGCTGGCCACCGCGCGGATCTGGTCGGTGTCGCCGCCGACCGGCGAACGGGCCATGTTGCGCACCAGACCGCCGAGCCAGTCCCTTGCGCCATCCGGCCCCAGATGCTCGAGCATCGCGCCGAACAGCGAGAGGTTGTAGGGATGACTGCCCGAGCGCGTGCAGAGCCGGCCCTGATTGACCGGATCGGCCAGCTTCAGATAGGTGTCCACTTCGCTCGCCGGGACCTTCTCCGGATCGTGAATGATGACCCTGGCGCGGGTGGAGAAGCCGTACCAGCTCCCGTCATCGGCGCGGTACTGGGTGGGAATGCGCTCGCGCAGCAGCTCGGAATCGATCGGCTGGAACAAACCATCCTGATGCGCCCGCCATAGACGGGTCGCGTCCACCAGCAGGACCACGTCGGCCGGACTGCGCCTGCCTTCGGCGCGCAGGCGCTCCAGCAGCGGGTCGTCCCCGAGCTCCAGCCGGTTGATCTTGATGCCAGTGGCGTCGCTGAAGCCCGCGTAAAGCGCCTCATCGGTCTGGTAGTGACGCGCCGAGTAGATGTTCAGCTCAGGTGTCGCGGCGCTGAGGCCACCGCCAAGGGTCAGTGCGGAAGCAACGATCACGAATGCTGACGGGCGCATGAGCATGGCAGTCCATTGGGGATTGAGTGGAACATGAACACTAATCGAAATGCGATCGCGTATCAATTGCGAATGAATTGCATTCAGCAGCGAGCAGGCTTCGGCAGCGTGCTGCCGGTATGCGAACCGGGCTAGACTGCGCGCCTCTGAACAGAACACACCGGCCATGAACGAATCTCGCGACTATCTGCACTTGAGCTTCAAGTCGATCGAATGCTTTGCCAATGACGGCAAGCTTGACGCCGATGAACTGGGAAAGCTGATCGCCATCGCCGAGCGTGATGGAGTGATCGACCAGAACGAGATTCGGGTGCTGCGCAACATCATCGCGCGCATCCGGCCGGAAGAAGTCGACGCCGCGATGCAGCAGCGACTGAACGAGTTGAGCAGGAAGATCGGCAGCGAGTCCGCCGCGGACTGATCCAGCCCGAGGTGGTGGGTCGCTCAGCCCGGCGCCCGCGTGGGCGTTTCGGTGCTGACCTCGGCCTCACCCTGCAGCGCGGCAATCAGCGCCGCAATCGGCAGGGTGACGGCCCGCCGCCGGGAAGGATAGGCGCGCACGCCGGCGAGCGCTGCCAGATCACCCAGATCGACCGGCAGTTCGGCCTCGGGCGGCGATTCCAGCGCGCTCAGCGCACGCTCGGCAAAGTCCAGCGCGTGGTCGAAGGCCATACCCCGCACCGCTTCGGTCAGCATCGAGGCGCAGGCAATGCTCAGCGCGCCGGCGTCGGCTTCGAAACAGGCTTGCGCTATGCGGTCGTTCTCGACCCGCAATCGCAGATCGATGCGATCGCCACACAGGACGTTGTGGCCCAGCGCCTGATGGGTGGCGTCCGGCAGCGGCTGACGGTTGCGCGGTTGGCGATGGTGGCCGAGCACCACCGTACGGTAGGTCTCGGCCCAGTCCTGAGACATTGGCGGCTGGATCACGGCTGCTGGGCGCGCCATTGTGCGCGGCGGCGGGTGCCGTTGCCAGTGGTCGGCTCGGGTGGGTCCATCCCCAAGGCCACGCTCGCTCAGGCGGCGGCCGATTCCGGCGATCCGGCGAGTATCAATGGGCGCAGGCTTTCGGCCGCATTGCGCACTTCCGCCCGCTCGCTGCCAGGCACGCGCAGCGCTGCCAGGGCCTGGTCCAGATGCTCGATCACCGCGTCGAAATGGACATGGCCCAGGCCGTGCTCGCGCACCAGTCGGCTGTGCGCCTGCGCCATCCCGACGCCGCTGTAGGGCGCCGCGCCGCCGAAGGCATAGCTCAGGAAGCGCGCCTGGTGACGCTCCAGCCTGGCCTGATCGATGCCTTCGAAGAAGCGCGCCAGCACGGGATCGGCGAGCACCCGGCGATAGAACTCGGTCACAGTGGCCTCAATCGCGGCAGTGCCGCCTAGCCGCTCGAAAAGGGTGGCGCTGTTCATGGGGTAGTCCTCGGTTGTCTGCTGAGAGGTCCCCGGTAGAAACGTGGTTTGGGGGCGGAAACGACATTGAGGACGATTCAAGCGTTCATTCCCAAACCGGAGCCTGCGATTCGGGCGGATGGAGACGCGGCCGCCGGCGCGAACTCCGACGGGGCGGAAATCGTGGCTCCACGCGCGCCGGGACCGCGCTACTTCCAAGCCGCG
>DAIMJK010000190.1:0-7365 GCA_036722245.1 Lysobacterales bacterium | reverse complement strand
CAGTCCCGCGATCAGTCCCTGCGCCGCCGCTTCCTCGTAGCCGGTGGTGCCATTGATCTGGCCGGCGAAGTACAGCCCGGCCAGATTCTTGCTCGCCAGCGTCGGCTGCAGGTCGCGCGGATCGAAGTAATCGTATTCGATCGCGTAGCCGGCGCGGGTCAGACGGGCCTGTTCCAGACCGCGGATCGACCGCACCAGCGCGACCTGCACGTCGAAGGGCAGGCTGGTGGAGATCCCGTTGGGGTACAGCTCGAAGGTGTCCAGTCCTTCGGGTTCGATGAAGATCTGGTGGCTGTCCTTGTCGGCGAAGCGCATGACCTTGTCTTCGATCGACGGGCAATAACGTGGACCCTGCCCTTCGATGCGGCCGGTGTAGAGCGGTGAACGATCGAGCCCGGCGCGGATGATTTCATGCGTGCGCTCGCTGGTATGGGTAATCCAGCAGGGTAGCTGCGGCGGGTGGTCGGCACGGCTGCCGAGGAACGAGAATACCGGCCGCGGCTCATCGCCGGGCTGACGCTGCATGACCGAATAGTCCACGCTGCGTCCGTCAATGCGCGGCGGTGTACCGGTTTTCAGCCGGCCGACGCGAAAAGGCAAGGCCCGCAGACGCTCGGCCAGCGCGACCGAGGGCGGATCGCCAGCGCGTCCGCCGGGCTGGTTCTGCAGGCCCACATGCATCCGCCCGCCGAGGAAGGTGCCGGTGGTCAGCACGACGCAACGCGCGCGCAGTTCCAGGCCGGCCTGCGTGCGGACGCCGCAGACGCGGCCATGCTCGATCAGCAGATCCTCGACCGAGCCCTGGAACATCTGCAGATTCGCTTCGGCCTCTACCAGCGTACGGACGGCGCGCCGGTAGAGCGCGCGATCGGCCTGGCAACGCGTGGCGCGTACGGCCGGGCCCTTGCTGGCGTTGAGGGTGCGCCACTGGATGCCGGCCCGATCGGCAGCCTGCGCCATGACCCCGCCGAGGGCATCGATCTCGCGCACCAGATGGCCCTTGCCAATGCCGCCTATGGCCGGGTTGCAGCTCATCTGGCCGAGCGTGTCGAGGTTCTGGGTCAGCAGCATGGTGCGCGCGCCGCTCCGAGCCGCGGCATGCGCGGCTTCGGTGCCGGCGTGGCCGGCGCCTACGACCAGTACGTCGAGATTTGCTTCCTTACTCATGGCCCATCGAAGTCCATCGCAGAAGATGGCACGGCACTTGCACGGATAGAGACGTCGTCAGGGGGAATCAACGGCCGTGCCGGGTCATACCGCACGGCCGTTTTCTTTTGCAATCAGTGTTGCAATCAAGAAGGGGTGGTCCCGCTCAACGGTGTTCAACTGGAACAGGGGGAATCCGGATGAACGTGGTATCCGCTGAGCGAGACCGTCGAAAGTTTTGCAGCCAACCACCCCTGTCGCTGCTATTCCCCTTTGACCCGCAGACTAGACGCCGTTTATTCTACATTCTGTGACGATCATCACCAATCAGCACTTTGAGCCGCGCTAGTCGCATTGTGCCCGAATTTGTCAGCGTTGACACCTGCACTGCAACATGCTGCTTTAGTTCAATCTTCCTGCCGGCCGCGAACGGCGCGCGTCGAACGACCGCTCGCGCTTGCTCGGCTCGCCGGAGCCGTCGAGCGAACCTGTGGCGCGGATGGTGCCCGGTAGGTTTCGGTACTCTGACTGCGCGGTGCGCGCTGCGGGGTGCTCGCCGGCGGAGCGGCGGGTGCCTGGTAGCTGCCGCGGCTCTGGCTGCGGGGCGCACGCTGTTGAACGTTGGCCGGCGGCGCCCGATAGCTCTCGCTGCTTCGGCTCCTCGGCGCGCGTTGCTGATTGCTGGCCGGATAGGACGGCCGAACATTCGGTGTGCTCTGACGCACCGCGTCACGCGATCGTGACGGTTGACCGTAGCTGCGTGCGGCAGGTGACGGGTCCGTCCTGCGCTCATCCTGGTAGCGCGAGCGCGTAGTGGGCACATTGCTGGTGCTCCGACCTCGTTCCACCGGCCGCCCCGGTGAGGTACGCAGCGCATCGCGGGTCGAGTTGGCGGGGCCACGGTTGGTCGGCTGACCGTAACTGCCGGGCGCCCGCCGGGAGTCGCCAGAGCGGTTCAGATCGCGCACCGTACTGCGCAGGTTGCCTGAGCCTTGCGGCGCGCTTGAAGTCCCTGCCTGGCCGCGGTAGGCAGGACCATAAGTCTGCCCGTAGCCCTGACCGTAGCCCTGCCCCTGGTAGGTCGGACCGCGCCCAGCCGGACGGCTGGAATGGGTCGATGGCACGCCAATTTCCGACCTGACATCGCGCGCGGCCTGGCGCGGGCTGCGATGATGATCACGGTCGTCGCGGCGGTGGACATAGGGTCGCCAGTAGTAGCCAGAACCGTACCAGCCACCGAAATAGGACGGCACGTAGTAGCGATGGCCGTAGTAGCGAGCGCTCGGCCACCAAAGATAGTCCCAGGCACTCCAGCCATAGCCGTAGTAGGGTCGGTAGAAGGGATCGTAGCGGTAGCGGCCACTGTAGTAATTGTGACGGTACGGCGCGTAGCCGTAGTAGTCCCAGCCCCAGTAAAGGCTGAACCAGGGATCGTAGCTGTGAGTGACGTCGTAGGCACCGGCGTAGCCGCGACCGTAGGAATACTGTTCCTGCTCGTAGTATTGCTCGTCGTAAACGCCGCTATAGCCGCCCGAAGACTGGTAGTAGGGATCGTCGTAATCATACGGGCCGGGGTAGGTAACGCAGCCAGCCAGCAACAACAGAGCGAGCGTCAACAGTATCAGGCGCATAGTCAACGCTCCTCCGTAGCCAAGCCAGAGCCCCACAATAGGCTGGTGGCCATGAATTGGCAATGAATCCAGCGACTCTCGCACCATGCTCCCTGCGCACCGAGGCACCGGGTCACGCCGCGCCGGCAATCCGACCACTTCAGCCCGAACTCCACCGTCAGCCCTCAGCCAACCGCCGACCCAAAACCGTGTGGTGTGCGTAATCCGACCCCGTCCAGCGCCGTGCCGAGAAAATCCAGCAGCACGCGCACCGCCGGCAGCAGGCCGCGGCGGGACGGGTAGACCACGTGCAGCAATCCCTGCGGCAGGCACCAGTCGGGCAGGACCTGGACCAGCCGGCCGACCTCAAGATCCTGCTCGATCACGCTTTGTGGCAGCAGCGCCACGCCCAGCCCGGCCAGCGCGGCGGCACGCAGGACCGGGAAGTCATGGCAGAGCAGGCGTGGGGTCGGTTCGGCCACGACTTCCTCGCCGTCGCGATGGCGCAGGCACCAGCGCGGTCGCTCTCGCAACTCGCCGAAGCACAGCACGGGTACATCGCCCAGTTCGCTCGGGTGGCGCAGTGGGGCGCGCTGGCTGAATGCGCTCGGGGCGGCGACCAGCACCTCGCTGAGCTGACCGAAGCTGCGCATCACCAGACCATCTTCGCCGCTGGGCTGCGTCCGCACCCGCAGGGCGCAGTCGAAGCCCTCGGCGAGCACGTCGACGCGCCGGTTGGCGACCGCCAATTGGAGCGTAATTTTTGGATGGCGTGCCAGGAAGTCCGGTAGCACCGGCGCCAGCTGGTTCTGCGCCAGCGCAACCGGGCAGGCCATTCGGACGATGCCGGCCGGCTCCGCCTTCGCTCGCGCCGCCACCAGCAGCGCCGCCTCGGCCTCGGCCCGCATCGCCTGACAGTGCTGCAGCAACTCCAAACCCAGCTCGGTCACGGCAAAACGCCGGGTCGATCGCTGCAGCAGCCGTACCCCGAGCTGCGCCTCCAGCGCGCTCAGCTGGCGCGACAAACGCGACTTGGGAATTCCGCTCTCGCGCTCGGCAGCGGAAAAGCCCGCGTGTTCGGCCACCAGTGCAAAGGCAGCAAGGCCAGCCAGCGGCAACTCGTTCAGGTCGGGGTTCATGGCCGCCTATTGTTCTGTATTCGCAACAGTATTGATCGGATTGCTCTATTTTTCCATGGATGTTGCAGGAATATGCTTTGTTCAGAGCCGGGCTGAGGGCTGAGGGCTGAGGGGTCAGAAGGGCCAAAGCGCAGAGCCGGAGCCCTCGCTGGCCCTTGTGGACAGGGGTTCGGGCTGTGGCTCTTCTCTGATCTCTCAGGCCCAGGACCAGCCCTCAGCCCTGAACCGGCCCTCAGCCCCCCACCGCCAAGGAATCCAACCCATGAAACTCCTCCACATCGACAGCAGCATTCTTGGTCCGAACTCGGCCAGCCGGGCGCTCAGCGCGGCGGTGGTGGCGCAATGCAAGCAGCGCCATCCCGGTCTGCAAATCCGTTATCGGGATCTGGATGCCAAACCGATTCCGCATCTGTCCGGCGCGGCCCTGGCCGATCAGGACAGTGCGGCGACGGAGCTGAGCGCCACGCTGATGGACGAGTTCCTGGCCGCCGACCTGATCGTCCTTGGCGTACCGATGTACAACTTCGGCATTCCCTCGACACTCAAGGCCTGGATCGATCGCATCGCGATCGCCGGCAAGACCTTCCGCTACACCGCCGAAGGCCCGCAGGGGCTGGTGGGCGACAAGCAGCTGGTGCTGGCGCTGGCGCGCGGCGGCGTGTACGAGCCCAATGCGCTGGGTGAGCATCAGGAGTCCTATCTGCGCTTCATGTTCGGTTTCCTCGGCATCAGCAACCCGGTCGTGCTGACCGCCGAAGGCCTGGCTCGCAGCGGGGCCGATCGGGATCGGATCATTGGCGAGGCGTTGGCGAAGGGGGTAGTTCCGGAGCGGGAGGCGGCCTGAACCAGGGCCCAGGGCATAGGGCCCAGGGCCAGAGGAGCGAGTTGTGAGCTGATGCCATTCCGAGCCCTGGGCGCTATGCCCTCCGGCGCTCTTACTTTGGACTGCGGCGCTCTGCGCCGCTTTGGATGCTCTTGGCTGACCCAGCTGAACGTGTCCCTTGCCGAACAGTGGCGAAGTGTCCGCAGTGCCGAAGCGACCGCTCGCGACCCACCACCGCCGCAACCCCGACGCCACGCGGCACAAGCTCGCCAACAGCATCCAAAGCGATGCGGAGCATCGCACTCCAAAGGGTGCTGCGCACCCAGGGCGAGAAACGCTACCTTGGCTCAAACATTGCAGTGCATTCAAACTAAGGAGTAACACATGGCCATTAACCTTGACGCTTCCCCCCAGTCGCTCCGCCAGGTCACCCGGGTCATCCGCGGGCAGGCGACTTCCGATGGTGCCGGTGTGCGGCTCACAAGGGTCATCGGGACCCCGCAGCTGGACCATCTCGATCCCTTCCTGATGCTGGACGAGTTCGGCACCGATCGGCCGGAGGACTATCTGGCCGGTTTCCCGGATCATCCACATCGCGGCTTCGAGACGGTGACATACATGCTCGATGGCCGCATGCGCCATCGTGACAACCATGGCAACGAAGGCCTGCTTACGCCTGGCAGCGTGCAATGGATGACCGCCGGTCGCGGCATCGTGCACTCCGAGATGCCGGAGCAGGAACAGGGCCGGATGCGCGGCTTTCAGCTCTGGATCAATCTGCCGGGCAAGGACAAGATGCAGGCACCGCGCTATCAGGAATACGCGGCCGAAGCGATCCCGGCCTTCGAGGCGGCCGCCGGCGTGCACGCGATCCTGATCGCCGGCGAGTTCGCAGGCCGAAGTGGCGTGATCGAACAGCCAGCAACCGAGCCGCTCTATGTCGACCTGCATTTCGCGACTGGCGCCTCGGTAGCGCAGATGTTGCCGGAAGGCCACAGTGCCTTCCTGTACGTCTACGAAGGTGCGGTACGGGTCGGTGAAGCGAGCGTGCCGGTCAGCGCCGGCCAGCTGGCCGTGCTCGGCGAGGGCGACGGTATCGAGCTGCAGGCTGTCGAGGCGAGCCGGGCGATTCTGGTCGCCGGACGGCCCCTGCGCGAGCCGGTTGCGCGCTACGGCCCCTTTGTCATGAACACGCGCGAGCAGATCGTCGAGGCGGTGAACGACTTTCAGGCAGGGCGCTTTTGAGGGCCCATTGAATAGGGCATAGGGCCCAGGGCCCAGGGCATAGGGCCCAGGGCACAGGGCCCAGGGCCCAGGGCATAAGGCCCAGGGCCCAGGGCACAGGGCCCAGGGCACAGGGCACAGAAGAGCAGGGTTCGACCCTCGAAGGCGATCGAGTTCCAAATTGACTCTCAGGTGCGGGGATTCGTGTTTGCAGGGTGCAGAATGCGCGCTCCGCAGCGGAGCGGAGTCGCAAGGGAGGCACGCATGCTCATCACCCATCCCTGCCGGAAGCATTGGTGGTGAGGATTCTCGGCATTGATCCCGGCTCGCGGCGAACCGGCGTGGGTATCGTCGATTCGATCGGCAGCAAGGTCACACACGTCCACCATCAGGTCATCGCTACCAGCGACGAGCGCTTTCCGGAGCGATTGAAGGACATCTTCGAGGGCGTCCGCGACATCATTACCGAGTACAGTCCGGACGAGGCGGCGGTCGAAACCGTGTTCATGGCGCGCAATCCGTCTTCAGCACTCAAGCTTGGTCAGGCCCGCGGCGCGGCTATCTGCGCAATCGTGTCGGCCGGCCTGCCGGTGCACGAATACACCCCCGGTGAAATCAAGAAGGCCGTGGTGGGCGGGGGACGGGCCGAGAAGGCGCAAGTGCAGCACATGATCGGCCTGCTGCTGGCACTGCATCCGTTGCCCGACAGCGATCCGGCCGACGCGCTCGCCGCCGCGATCGCCCATGCTCATCACCGCCAGACCGCCGAGCGCATCGGCCTGCCGACCAGATGGCGTCGGCGCTGAGCAGGGCCGTCCGCGAACCCATATCCCTTGCGCTCCCAGCGCTCTTGCTTCTGACTGGCCACTGAAACGGACCACTGAAACTGCTCTGGTGACCCCTCAAACCCTCAGCCGTGTGAGTGCCGGTCAATGGCGCACAGCTGCATCCCCACCGCCAAGCCTCGGCGCGCGCCGAGCTTCGACCGAAGTCGAACTTGTAGGCTCGAACGTTCGCCTGCTATCCTTCCGTTGATTCGTTGCGCCGTTTTGACCTGCCGATCCATGGGTCGGTCGGGATGGTTGCGCTCCGGGACCCGCTTCGGCTTCGCCGATCGTTGCTGTAGAGGCCCGCATGATCGATCCATTTGCGGGCGGAAAGCGATTGGCGGTGCGCATGTTGTGCGTGCAGCTGGCGGCGGTGGGGTTGGCTTGCATCGTGGCGTTGATGGTCATCGGGTCGCTGTCCAGCGTGACCGCGGTGGCCTGGGGAGGCGCCTCGGTGGTGCTGGCGCAAGCGGTATTCGCCTGGCGTCAGTTCGCCGGAGTCGCCCCGGCCGCATCCATGCTGCGCCGGTTCTTTGGCGCTGCGGCCTGGAAGTGGTTGCTGTTGTTCGCTGTGTTCGGAACGGGTCTGATCGTGC
>DAIMJK010000189.1:0-7382 GCA_036722245.1 Lysobacterales bacterium | reverse complement strand
GCAGACGCGGACATTGCCAGCGACGATCGAGCCGCGGCTCAGGAATTCCTCTTCGCCCTCGAAATCGCGGCAGATACCGCCGGCTTCGCGCACCAGCAGCACACCGGCGGCCATGTCCCAAGGTCCCAGTCCCATCTCCCAGAAGCCGTCCAGGCGGCCGGCCGCGACATAGGCCAGATCAAGTGCGGCTGAACCGCTACGGCGCAGGTCTTCGGCATCGGCCAGGACCGAGCGGACCACGCGCAGGTGAGCGGGCAGGTGTTCACGCTGGCGGAAGGGGAAGCCGGTCGCCAGCAGCGCGCCTTCCAGACCCTTGCGCTGCGCTACACGCAGCTTGCGATCGTTGACGTAGGCGCCGCTGCCCTTGCTGGCGGTGTAGAGCTCTTCGCGCATCGGGTCGTAGATGACGGCGTGGATCGGTTGGCCGTCCTCAAGCAGAGCGATCGAGATTGCGAAGTGTGGCAAGCCACGCAGGAAGTTGCTGGTGCCATCGAGCGGGTCGATGCACCAGACAAAGCGCGAACTGCCCTGGGCCCCGCCTTCCTCGGCCAGGATGGCGTGATCGGGATAGGCACGCTTGAGTTCGCGCACCAGTTCGGCTTCGGCGAGGCGATCGACCTCGGTGACAAAGTCGTATCGACGCTTCTCCTCGACCTTGATGCTGTCGAGCCGATTGATGTAGCGCAAGATCACATGGGCGGCCTTGCGGGCCGCGCTGACCGCGACATTGACCGCTGGTTTACGCATAAACTTCCAAGGCTGACGCCGCGAAAAGGCGGCGAAGCGTAGCAAAGGGACATGGTGGAGACCAGCGAATTGGCAGAGCAAGGCAACAAGGCGGTGCCATCGGAGCTCTCACCGGAGCTCGCAGCCGTGCGCCTGGTGCTGGTGCAGACCAGTCATCCGGGCAATCTGGGCGGCGCGGCGAGGGCGGCCAAGACCATGGGGCTGCGCCAGCTTTGTTTTGTCGCGCCGAAGGCCTTCCCGCATCCGGAAGCGACCGCGCTGGCATCCGGGGCCGATGACCTGCTCGAAGCCGCTACCGTCGCGCCAGGACTGGATCAGGCCATCGGCGACTGCGGCGTCGCCTACGCGATCAGTGCACGCCGTCGCGGTATCCGCCTGGCCGAGTTCAGTCCGCGCGAATTTGCCGTGCATGCGCTGCAGCAAGCCGCGGCAGGTCCGGTGGCGGTGGTCTTCGGCAATGAGCGGGTGGGTCTGAGCAACGAGGAGATCGAGCGTTGTCAGTTTCTGGTCCGGATCCCGGCTGATGCCGACTATGGCTCGCTCAACCTGGCTGCTGCGGTGCAGGTGATCTGTTACGAGTTGCGGCTGGCCGCGCTGCAGCGCAGCACCATTCCAAGCCCGCCACGGCCGGCGCCCCTGGCCGATCTGGAGCGGTTCTTCGAGCATCATGAGCGCGTTCTGGAGCGGATCGGCTTCTACGGCAGCAAGTCCCCCACCAAGGTCAATCGCCGCCTGCGTCGCCTGTACCAGCGCGCCCTGCCGGACCCGAACGAGATCAGTATTCTGCGCGGCATCCTGACCCAGATCGAGTACAGCTTGGCGCACGGTGCCGAAACTGCCGACGGCGGAGAATGAGCGAGGGCCAGTCCGGAAGTTCGATGGCACGCGAAGATCGCATTGCTGCCGTTGGTCGCTTGGTATGCCGCGCTGCCTGCCAATGCACATTCGACCCGGCGCAAGCGCGGTACCATGCGCGCCATGATGCTGTTTCCTGTCACCAGTGCTACCCCGATGCGGTTTTTGATCGCTGTGCTGCTGCTGTGCCTGGCCAGCTGGGCTTTCGCCCTGCCGCAGTCGCCGGGGCGCGAACTCCCCGATGGCGACGGGCCATGGGTGGTGCGGGCCTGGTATCCGGACCGCGCCGCGCTCAATCTGCTCACCCGCCGCACGGCGCCGTGGGAGGTCAACCATGCCGAAGGCTATGTGGTGGTGGAAGTGGCCAACCGCTACGAGTATCGGCAACTGCTGCAGCTGGGCTTCAAGACCTGGGTCGATCCCCAGCTCACCCGGATCCTGAACGAGCCGGCCAGCCTGCGCAGTATTCCCGGCTTCGCCTGCTATCGGACAGTTGAGGAAGGCGCCCAGTCGCTCGATGCTCTGGTGGCTGCCTATCCCGATCTGGCTCGCCTGGAGACGATCGGATCGAGCTGGGAGAAGCTGCAGGATGAGACTCAGGGCTACGACTTGCGGGTGCTGGTGGTGGGCAACCAGAACCTCCCGGGGCCGAAGCCCAAGATGTTCGTGATGGGTGCGCTGCACGCGCGTGAGTACACCACGGCCGAACTGGTGTTGCGCTTTGCCGAAGGTCTGCTGGCCGACTACGAGGACGACGCCGACGTACGCTGGCTGCTCGACCAGCACGAGTTGCATGTCATTCCGCAGGCCAATCCCGACGGCCGCAAGCGCGCCGAAGCTGGATTGCTATGGCGCAAGAACGTCAACGAAGCCTATTGCGGGGCCACCAGCAATAACCGCGGCGCCGATCTGAACCGCAACTTTCCGTTCGAGTGGGGCGCTCACGAAGGGTCCAGCGGCAATCCATGCAGTGGCGTCTACCGCGGCCTGGCTCCCAGTTCGGAGCCTGAGACCAGCGCGATCATCGACTACGTCAGCTCGATCTTCCCCGATCGTCGCGCCGACGATCTGGTCAGCCCGGCACCGCTGGACACCGAAGGCGTGTTTGTCGATGTACACAGCTTTTCCGAACTGGTCATCTGGCCATGGGGGTTTACTGAAGATCCAGCCCCGAACGGCGCGGCGCTGGCGACGCTGGGCCGTCGCCTGGCCTGGTTCAACGACTACCAGCCGCAGCAGGCCATCGATCTTTACGTCACTGACGGGACAACGGTGGACTACGCCTATGGCGAGCTGGGCCTGCCGGCCTATACGTTCGAGCTCGGTACCATGTTTTTTCAGGAGTGCGACGAGTTTCTGGACGAGATCCTCGAACCGAATCTCGCCGCCCTGCGCTATGGCTTGCGGGTCAGTCGTCGGCCCTATCTGCTGCCTGCCGGGCCGGAAATCAGTCCGCTGCAGGCCGCGCCGGTGGAAGCGGGCGAGCAGGCCCTCTACTTCGGCATCGCCGATGACGGCCGCTTCTGGCAGGGTGAAGCGGCCGAGCCAACCCAGCGCATCACCGGTGGACGCATCTACAGCGGCAATCTGGATGGGCCGCTGGTGTCGATCATGGCGCCGGTCGATGGCAGTTTCGACAGCCCGCGCGAAGAGCTTGTCGGCGCCGTCGACAGCACCGGGATGGCGCAAGGGCGGCATCTACTGGTGGCCCAGGCCGAGGACGAGAGTGGTGCGGACGGGCCGGGAATCGGCCAGTGGCTGGATGTCGTGGCGCCTGGCACCACCGGGCGCCTGCAGGGACAATTGCTGAATGCGGCCACGCTGACGCCGATCGGTACCGGCGTGGTGCGATCGGGCGAGTACTCGAGCTTGAACGGCCCGTCCGGTTACACGATGCGGCAACATCCGGGTACTCGGCCGCTTTGGGCCGAGGCCCCCGGTTATCTGCCGTCGGCTCCGATCGAGGTCGCCTTCGTTGCCGGACAGACCAGCACGCAGGACCTGCAGCTGCTGCCCGAGTGCGAACTGCTGGCGTCCGATGCCGAGGCCGGTGTGCCGGAAGGCTGGACCCTGACCGTGCCGTGGGGGCTGAGCGAGTTGCACAGCGTCAGCCCGACCCACTCCTTCACCGACAGCCCGATCGGCAACTACACCAATGGCGCAAACACCGCGATGATCCTGCCGCCGTTGGACGTGAGCACAATCAATGGCCTGCGGCTGAGCTTTGCCTCGCGCTGTGATACCGAGAAGAATGCCGACTTCGGGCATGTCGAGTACCGCATTGGAGCGGGCCCCTGGACCGAAGTCTGGCGCTGCTCGGGGACACCGGTCTGGCAGTCGATCGATCTGGACCTGGCTGAACTGGCCGGCGAGCAGGAGGCGCTGCAGTTGCGCTTTCGTCTTGCGAGCGATGGCAATCGAACCTTCGATGGCTGGTACGTGGACGACATCCGTCTGGTCGGGGGCAGTCTGAGCTGTCCGAATCAAGCGCAGTGGAAAGGGTTTGCGGACGGATTCGAAGACTGAGCGGCTCCGATTCAAGCTGATGCCAAGGTCGACTTCCGTGCAGCCAGGGAGCGCACCTTCGGTCGGAATCGGAATCGAATCTTGCCCGGTGTATTCGACCGCCTCCTCGCGAACCTTGTAGCCACGTTCGTGCATGTTCGGGCCGGAAGAAGCATCTCGCTATGGGGACTCTTCCTCGATCGCCTTGAGCTTCGCGATCGCCGCCGGCCAACCCTGATCTGCGGCGCGCTCATACCATTGACGGGCGGCCTGCGGGTCGCTGTGGCCCAAGCGCTCGCTGTTGAGCAGATCCGCCAGCGCGGTCATGCTGGCAGGATCGTTGGCACCCGCTCCGAGTCGGAGCAGTCGCGCCGCCAGGCTGGCGCCTTCCTCAGTGTCCGAATCCAGCAGCGCGGCGGCCAGCAATGGGGCCGGTCTGGGGCGTCCGCCGGCGACCGCGGTACAACCCCACCGCAGCAGGCACTCGATATCCGGATCGCGGCCAAATCGACAAAGCAGTGCAAGTGCTTCGGCCGCGGCCGGATGCCCGGCGCCGGCGACATCCTGCATGATCTGGAGCGAGCGGGCAGGATCCGTCTCCCGCAGACACTGGGCCCAGCGGAAGCGGGCGCTGAGGATCAGTTGGTCGCGCGACACCGACGCCAACAGGCTGCAAGCCTGCGCTTGGTCAGCCAGGTGCAGCACGCCAAACCAAAGCGACTCGACCTGCGCCGCGATGGCCGCCTGATCGCCGCCGGCAGCGCGGCGGTCGAGCGGCTCGACCGTCTCGGCCAGAGCGCGCTGGACCAGTTCACGCAGCGCGATGGCGCGCTCGATGCGGGCCCGGCTCTCGGCAAGCGCAGCCAGGTTCAGCATCCGTATCGCGACATCGGTCTGGGTGTCGAGCACCATTGCATTGTCTGGCTCGGCTCTGGCCTGGGCACGCAGCTTGCCCAGTCGCCAAGCCCAGGTTTCGACCTCCTCGGCCTGGGGCTGAGGTTGTTCCAACTGGCCGGCGCTGCAGGCAGCGGGCAGGGTCCATGTTTCGGCCCGGGCTTGAGCCCAGAGCAGGGAAAGCAGGCAGCAGTAGATGAGGATCCGGCCCATGCGCGGCGTTCAGCCCGGCATCGGAACGGGCTGTTCGCCCGCCGAAGGATTGCGTTCGATCGCCAGGAGCAGATCGTCGAGTTGGATCAGCTCATCGGGATGTTCCCAAAAACCGATGATCTGGCCCTTGCGCTCCAGCCCCACCACCAACCGGCCGCCGCAGGAACTCATCTTGCGCCCCACCCAGCTGCCGTCGGCGACGATCTCGACCAGCTTGAAACGTCCCCGGGTGCCGATCAGGTCGAGCAGGAAGGGTGCCAGGAAGCGCCCATGCACGGCATCGGCGACCAGTTGTCCGCTGACTCGTGACGGCGCCACGACCAGATGGGCGCCGGCGCGGCGGACCAGTCTGGCATTCTCTTCTTCGCGCACCATCGCAATGACCTTCAGGTCCTTGGCCAGGTAGCGCAGGGTCAGCAGGCACAGCAGCACGGTGTCATCCCGCGGCAGGCAGATCACCGCCGAGCGCGCCTTGTGGACGCGCAGATCTCGCAGCAGATCCTCGCGCGTGCTGTCACCATGGACGCCGATCAGACCGGCCGCCGCCGCCTTCTTCAACTGCGTCTCGTCGCTATCGATGACCACCAGCTTCTCTGCCGGCGTGCCCTTGTCGAGCAGTTCCTGCGCCGCTACCTGGCCGGCATGGCCATAGCCGCACAGAATCACGTGATCGGTCAGGTCTTGCTGCACCCGCTTCATGCGCAGATCCTCCAGGATGCGCTGCACCACGAACTGGTAGGCAGTGCCGAGAAATATGAACCAGACTATCAGCCTGACCGGAGTCACCAGAAAGGCATCGATCAGGCGCGCGGTCGTGCCGGTCGGGACGATGTCCCCATAACCCACCGTGGTAACCGTGACCATCGTGAAATAGAACAGATCGGCGACCGAAATCTCACCGTCCAGATGGTCATGCAGGTTGTCGCGGTCGAGCCAGAAGACCACCAGCACCAGTCCCAGCAGGGCCAGGATGATTCCCGCACGAAGCAGCAGGGTCTGCTCTGCAGTCAGGCGTGCCTTCAAATAGAGCCTTCGATGGTGCTTGCGCACGCGACCGACCATGATCAGTCCGATCCGCGCTCGGCATTGCCGTTTGGCGCTGGATCGTCGAGCGGCTGCCACTGGCCAGCGCGCAGGATTTCCAACGGCTGGAAACCGGCCTTGTAGTGCATCTTCGGATGGTGCTCGATCCAGTAGCCCAGGTACAGATGTGGCAGCTTGCGCTGGCGGCACAGTTCGATCTGCTTGAGCACCGCCAGGGTGCCGAGAGACCGCTGCGGCAGGTCAGGTTCAAAGAAGGTGTATACCGCAGACAGCCCTTGCGGCCCGATGTCCGACACGGCTGTGGCGAGCAGTCGGTCGCCTTCGCGCAGTTCCAGATAGCGGGTCCGCGACCAGGGTGAAAGCAGGAAGCGCCGAAAATCCTCCGGCTGCGGTTCGTCCATACCGCCGCCGGGATGGCGCGCGGCGATGTAGCGCTCGTAGAGGGCGAAGTGCTCGTCCTCGAATCGGGCCACTCGCCAGCGCAGGGTGATATCCGCGGCACGCTGGAGTATCCGCCGCTGGCTGCGATTGGGCCGAAACAGGCTCACGTCCACCCGGCAGGGGACACAGGCCTGACAACCTCGGCAATGCGGTCGGTAGACATGCCCGCCGGCGCGTCTGAAGCCCCGGCTCAGGGCGTGGTCATAGACCCCAGCCAGATTGGGCGCGAGCGGATCAATGACCAGATTCCGCGCCAACCGGTCGGGAAAATAGCCGCAGCGGTGGTCCAGGGTCTGGAACAGCCGAACGGTTTCGGAGCGCATGGACTGCAGTCGGCCAGGACGATGGCGCAAGTGTAGCGCGCCGGACCGGCCGGTGGTGCCGTTGTTGGAGATAGCGGGCGCGAGTAAAACTGGCGTGTCGGAGAGTCTTTTTGGCGGCAGGGCCCAGGGCCCCGGGCCGCAGGCCCACTGTCTTGGCCCTGGGCGGGGGACATGAGCGGAGCAAGCCAGCCCCACCGCCTGATCCCGCACCGTGATGGCCAGCCTGGGAAAATCGGCAAACAGCGGCATTGGACGTCTTGAACATCGACTCGGGTTTTCGGGTTCTCGGCCCTTCAGGCCCAGAGCGCCTACACCCCTGCCGCCACGCGCGCTCGCTGCTGCCGCAGCCCCAGCCACATC
>DAIMJK010000188.1:0-7394 GCA_036722245.1 Lysobacterales bacterium | reverse complement strand
CGGAACCTGCACGGTCCTGAGGGCCCAGGGCTCAGGGCCCAGTCCAGCGCCAACTTGAGACGAGTGCGGAGGTCACCGCATAGCCATCGTGTCTTGACTCGCCTTGAGTCGGTTCTTGACCCTGCTGTGCCCTGGGCCCTGGGCCCTGCAACCACCAGACCCTCCGAAACAGCAGTTTGACTCCTACCCCGCGCCCCCTGCTCATGGCTCAACCGCGACAGGCGCCAGCCTGACCGCGTACTGGACCAAGGTCAGCGGCTCGGCGCCGGCCTCGACCGGGGGCGGGCCAATCATGATGTCCAGATCGCTGCGATCGCGCCTCAGCCACAGCAAGCTTGCTCTGGCCTGCTCGCTGAGTTGACTGTCCGGCGACACCGGACGAATCTGCCAGCCATCGGTGACGAAGCGCTCGCGCAGACGCTGCAGCAGGTCCTGGTGGGCAGCCGAACTACGGTACACACACACTTGCGGGAAGCAACTGATGCTGTCGTCGACGGCAGCGATCCGCGGCAGGCTGCTGGCCGCCACATGGCCAGCGTGGGAAATGTCGACCCGGGTGGCAAGCCGCTTGTCGTGGACATTGCCGATCCAGATCCCGACATTGAGCCAGGCACCGTCCTTGCGAAAGCCGCTCTGACGGCCGCTGTCGCCGCTGAAGCTGTTCACCGGATCTTCTTCCCAGCCCAAGTCGCGCAGATGGTCGGCATAGAACTCCCAGGCCTGCTGCCGCGGCACCGACGTGAAGTATGCGACCGACTCGGGCCGCCGATGGGAGTCGTCGCCGCCTTCGAGCAGTGGCAGAGCCGAGAGTCCGTTGACCAGATCGTCGTGGTCGGTGGTCGGTGCCGCTTCCACCACGACTGGACTCGGGGTCGCCGCCTCAGCCAATAGCAATGCCGGCATGAGCCCGACCAACAGGAGCACAAGCGTCGTCGGCACAGACCGCGTCCGCGCGAATCGGGCGGTCTGGCCGGATCGAAGCACCGGATTCGTCAGTAGCATGCGGTTCATCGGACATGTACCCACTCGAAGAGCAAAGTCCATTCTGGCCCATCTCGGCGCGCTCGATCCACACCGAGCTGCGCTTTCGTTCTGGCCCAAGTGCCGTCCTCGGGCTTGGCTCTGAAACTGGGCCCTGGGCACTGTGCCCTGGGCCCTGTGCCCGCCCAGAGCCCCTCAAATGCATCAGCAATGACTCGCCCCCTCCAACACCGCGCGCACCGCCTCGGCCGGCACGTCATCGACGATCAGGGCCGCGCCGATGCCGCGCCAGAGTATGAAGCGCAGACCCTTGCGGGAGGCCTTCTTGTCCAGTGCCATGTGCCGCTGCAGGCGCTCCAGCGGGATTGGCGGCGATCGGATTGGCAGACCGAGGGCAACCAGCAACGCTTCCAGACGTTGACCGTCAGCGTCGTCAGCCAGTCCCAGTCGAGCCGACAACCGGGCGGCCTGGAGCATCCCGATCGCGACTGCCTCGCCGTGCAGCAAATCCTGATAGTAAAGGGCCGCCTCGATGGCATGGCCGAAGGTGTGACCGAAATTGAGCAACGCCCGGTCGCCGCTCTCGCGCTCATCACGCGCCACGATAGCCGCCTTGTGGCGACAACTGGCGTCCACCATGTGAGCAATCGCCTCAGGATCACGGGCGTTGATTGCGGACACCTGCGCGACCAGCCAGTCGAACAGGGCCGGGTCAGTGATGGCCGCATACTTGACCACTTCGGCCAGCCCGGCGCGGTACTCGCGCGGATCGAGCGTGCTCAGGGTGTCGATGTCGGCCAGCACCAGCCGTGGCTGCCAGAAGGCGCCGGCCAGGTTCTTGCCCGCCACCAGATTCAAGCCGGTCTTGCCGCCGACCGAGGAATCCACCATCGCCAGCAGGGTGGTCGGAATCTGCACAAAATCGATGCCGCGCATGTAACTGGCCGCGGCAAAGCCGGTCAGATCGCCGATGACCCCACCACCAAGCGCGATCAACAGGTCGTCTCGGCGCAGCCCCGCCTCGGCGCAGGCATCGAGGATCAGGCCGAAACTGGCCAGTGTCTTGTGTGCCTCGCCAGCCGGCAGGATCACACTCGGCAGCGCGTCTCGAACAAGCCCGAGGCAATTCGCCAACCGGTCCAGGTAGAGCGGTGCCACGTGCGTATCGCTGACGACCAGACAGCGTCGGTCAGCGGGCAGTGATCGCGCGGCGGCACCGGCAGGTGCGAGCAGGCCGCTCCCGATCAGGATGGGATAGCCGCGCTCACCCAGTTGGACCTCAATTCGATGCATGCACACTTCCTGGCTCAGGGCCCACGGTGGGTCGCCAGCCCAGACTCAAGGCGACCCGACGAGCGGTCCGGCCGGGCTTGTCGGCGACCGACTCCACTGTCATGTCAGCCAGCGATTCATACAGCGGATTGCGCTCGCGTGCCATCCGTTCCAGTCGCTCACGCCGATCGGGCGCCTGCAGCAAGGGCCGGCGGCGATCGCGCGCCAGCCGGTTGAGTTGCACCGCAACCGGTGTGCGCAAGTACAGCACCGCGCCGCAGCGGCGGATCCAGTCCCGATTGAGCGGGTCGAGTATGACTCCGCCGCCGGTCGCCAGAATCAGACGCTCGGGTGTCTCCAGCGTCTCGCGCAGCATTTCGCTTTCGCGCTGACGAAAGCCGGCCTCACCCTCGACCTCGAAAATCAACGGAATGGTGACGCCCGTGCGTTGCTCGATCAACTCGTCCAGATCGACGAAGCGCAGTTGCAGCAACCGCGCCAAATGGCGACCGATCGTGCTCTTGCCCGCCCCCATGGGCCCGATCAGGACCAGATGCCTTGTGCCCGCAACCGGTGTGGAGGCGGACGCGGCAGACTCGGGCAACTGGGAGGAGGCGGGCAGCATGCTGCAAAGCCTGCGCGAAGCGGGGTGTCTGGTGCAAGCGCCAGCCTGACAGTTCTGAGCAGCTTGAGGCTGAGTGGCTCGAAAAGCGCAGGGCCCAGGGCTCAGGGCCCAGGGCCCAGAAGAGCAGGCCGCCCGCGTTCGCGTCTGGGCCCTGGTGCTGTTCCGCCTAGCCGACTCACGGGCAAAGGTACGATCATTCGCGGCGCTGCTGGGCCCTGGGCCCTGGGCCCTGTGCCCGCACGGGAACTCCAGCCGATTCCGGCGGTCGTTCACTCGCACATCGCCTTCCCGCGGGCTACCATGCGCCGCCCTTGAACCTGCCCGAGCTCATGCTTCGATTCCTGATCATCTTCATGGTTGTCTGTCTGGGACTGTTTGCCTTCGAGGTTTCGGTCCCGGGCGAAAAGTGGGTCGTGAACCCGTTTACCAACGTCCTGGCGGCCTTCAGCACCTGGCTGATCACGCTGTTTGACGCCGATGTGCTGAGCTACGGCAAGATCATCCAGAGCACCAAGAACGGCTTTGCGGTGTCGATCGAGCGCGGTTGCAACGGGCTGGAAGCGATCATCATCCTGATTGCCGCGGTGGTCGCCTTTCCGGCACGCTGGCACCACAAGCTGGTTGGACTGGTGGCGGGCTTCATCGCCATCCAGGCGCTCAATCTGGTCCGGATCATCAGCCTTTTCTACATGGGCCAGTACAGCATGATCTGGTTCGAATGGTTCCATCTGTACCTGTGGCAGGCGCTGATCATCCTCGATGCGGTCTTCGTCTGGCTGATCTGGCTGCGCTGGGTGTCCCGTCGCGACCCGCGCCTGAGCCTGGACCGGCCGCAGCCCACGGCTGCCTGAGCGGGCAGCGGCGCCCACCATGGCGCGGATACTGATGGCCGGCTGCGGCCGGCTGGGCTCGGCCGCCGCCGAGCGCCTGGCCGGTCGCGGTCATTCCGTGTGCGGCCTGCGCCGGCACTGGCAGGCTGCGCCGCCCTGGCTGCAGCCACTGGAAGCCGACCTGCTCGATCCATCGACGCTGGCCCGTGTGATCCCGGCGGGCCTGGACGCAATCCTGCATGTGCTGACTCCGGACCAGCGCGACGAAGTCGGTTATCGCCGCGCCTACCTGCACACACTGCAGGCCCTGCTGGCGCTGCCCCAACTGGCCGATCCGCGGCAACGCTGGGTCTTCGTCTCCAGCACCGCGGTCTATGGCGATGCCAATGGCGACTGGGTGGACGAGCGCAGGCCGCCAGCGCCGGCAGCCTTCAACGGTCAGGTGCTGCTCGAAGCCGAGCAGGTGTTGCGCGCGGCCCGGCCGAATGCCGCACTGCTGCGGCTGGGCGGCATTTACGGGCCCGGCCGCGAGCATCTGCTGCGGCAGTTGCGTGACGGCCTGCTGCGGGTCCAGCGCAGCCCACCGCATTGGACCAATCGCATCCACGAACAGGACGCGGCGGAACTGCTGGCGACGCTGGCGCTGCATCCGGCGACTGGCGTCTTCAATGGCGTCGATGCCCGGCCCGCCGACGAGGCCGAGGTCGGTGACTGGCTCGCCGAGCGGCTGGGGCTGCCCCCGCCACCGCTGCGGAACACCGATGCCATCCGCCCCAACCGCCGCATCGCCACGCACCGACTGGACGAACTGGGCTTCAGACATCGCTTTCCAGACTTCAGGGTCGGGTACGATGCGCTGCTGACTGAGGCAGGCCCCAAGCCCGGAGAACTCGCATGAGTACCGACCCGCTGTACGCCGAAGCTCTGCAGCGTTTCGCCGATTTGATGGCCGAGGCCGGCGCCAGTGGCGACCCGGATCCGACCGCGATGACGCTCGCGACCGCCTCGCCCGATGGTCGGGTCAGCGCGCGCACGGTGCTGCTCAAGGACGTCGACGAGCGCGGTTTCGTGTTCTACACCAACACCTGCAGCCGCAAGGGTCGACAGCTGGAACTCAATCCACAGGCGGCGCTGCTGTTCCTGTGGAAGACCCTGCGCAATCAGGTCCAGGCGAAGATCGAAGGGACGGTGCAGCCGGTCAGCGCGGCCGAGGCTGATGCCTACTTCGCCACTCGGCCGTACATCAGCCAGATCGGCGCCTGGGCCTCGCTGCAGTCCGAAACGTTGGCCAGTCGGGCCGAACTGGATCGGCGGGTGGCCCACTTCCAGTCCCGCTATCCCGAAGGCCAGGTACCCAGACCGGCGCACTGGTCCGGCTATCGATTGCAGCCCAGCCTGATCGAGCTATGGTTCGGTGAAGCCTACCGACTGCATCAGCGTGATCGTTATGAGCTCGAGGACGGCCGCTGGAACAGGCGGTTGGTGTATCCGTGAAGAGCAGGGCCCAGGGCTCAGGGCCCAGGGCCCAGAAGATCAAGGGCCGCCGCGACTGCTTGATGCTCCTAACTGGGCCCTGTGCCCTGGGCCCTTAAAAGGGCTGCTACGAACGCGCAGGATGTCGGTAAACTCCGCCACCGCATCGCTCGAAGTCACTCCCGGCTGCTCCCAGTCGACGGCACGACGTTGGTGTCCTCGCGGTACTGACGGACTTCGAAGGGTCGGTCGGTGGGTGGCTGGTCGGTGTATTGCCACTCGCCGGCGGCGTTTTGCCAGACGTAGATCCGGGCCGGCTCGGGCGCCGATTCCGACGTCGTGCCGACAGTGGCCTCCCGTGCGCTCTCGACCCAGCCCTGCGGCAGCCACGGCAGCCACCAGCTGCGCGCCAGATAGAGTGCGCCGGCGAGCACCAACAGCACGATGACGCTGCCCAGTCGCATTCAGCTCTCCGCCGGGCGAGCCTGGGTCATTCAGTCGCTGGCGGCGCACACCAGCGATCGACTTCGGCCTGGACCCGACTGATCTCGGCCGTCCGCTCATCGGCATTGAGCTGCTTGCGGGTACCGTCGATCTGCTCGATCTCGATCAATTGATTGTTCAGCAGAACCTGCAGTCGACCGCGGGACCGGGTGCACTCTGCAGACCGCAGGTTGTCTTCGTTGGGCACAAGGTCCGCATCGACAGTGGCCGGCGGAGGCGGCGGCCCACGGCGGATGTCGACCGGCTCGGCCTCGATCTGATCCGGCGGCGTGGCGCTGTAGTGCACGACGCCGTTGTCATCGGTCCACTTGTAGATCTTGTCGGCCGCCAGTGCGTGACCGAAACCGGCCAGCAGCAGGACCGCGAGCAGCACAGCAGTTTTGACCATGACCAGGACTCCGGGACCGTGTGGTGGCAATGAGTTTAACCGTTATGCGGCTGAGGCAGGTATGAACGGGTCCACGGGGTGCGAAGCGGATTGCTGGGCCCGGCTTTGTCCGCAAGGGCTGAGTGGTCGGGAAGAGCGGCCGGTGCCTTTCCCGGCGAGCCCCCTCGGGGTCGGGGTGATCCCCGGCACTGCATTTGGTCGCACCCGCTGGGCCTGGGCCCTGAGCCCCGCCCCTAAGCTACAATGCCCTTTCACCGCGCCGGGAGTTCCAGCATGAGCGACAGCAGCGACGAGTCGCAGCGCCGACCGGCAGCGATCTACCTGTTGCCGAATCTGTTCACGACCGGCGCGCTGTTTGCGGGCTTCTATGCCATCGTCGCGGCCTTCAATGGTTTCTTCGAGACCGCAGCGGTGGCCGTGTTCATCGCCGCAATACTGGACGGGCTGGATGGCCGCATCGCCCGACTGACCAAGACCCAGAGCGAATTCGGCACCCAGTACGACAGCCTCGCAGACATGGTCAGCTTCGGTCTGGCGCCGGCGCTGGTGGTCTACACCTGGTCGTTGTCGGGACTGAAGGTCTATGGCGACTTCTGGGGCAAGGTGGGCTGGTTGGTCGCCTTCCTGTTTGCCGCCTGTGCGGCTTTGCGGCTGGCGCGATTCAACGCCAACGCGGGCAAGGTGGACAAGCATCTGTTCCAGGGCCTGGCCAGCCCGGCGGCGGCCGGCACGCTGATGGCGCTGGTGTGGGCGGTGGAAGATTTCGGTGGCAACCGCTTCGCGCTGGTCTGGATCACGCCCTTTCTGACAATCGCGCTGGCGCTGGCGATGGTCAGCCGCCTGCCCTACTACAGCTTCAAGGTCTGGCCGGAGCGGGTGCGCTTCTTCTGGATCCTGCTGGTCGTGGTGGCGCTGGCGCTGCTGGCGGCCCATCCGCCCAACGTTCTGCTGGTACTGTCGCTGCTGTATGCCAGTTCGGGACCGGCCTACTGGCTGTTCCGCCGCTGGCGCAAGACGCGCCGCCAGGGGGTTTGGGAGGGCACTGCCAGGCCACCCGCGACGGAACAGGATGGCGCATCGTCGTGAGTGCAGGGGCGTCCCCACGCAACATGCTCGGGACCGAGGAGTTTGGGGTGCTGGCCGAACTCGGCCACGCTTTTGCCACCACGCTGGACATCAACGAAACGGTCCGCCAGGCGGTCGAGCAGATCGCCATCCATATGGACGCCGAAGCCGCCGCGCTGTTCCTGATCGACGGGCCGAAGGGTGAACTGGTCTGTCGGGCCTGCTCCGGCCCGGTCGACGTGACCGGTCTGCGGGT
>DAIMJK010000187.1:0-7412 GCA_036722245.1 Lysobacterales bacterium | reverse complement strand
GCCGGGGTAGTGGGTCAGGGAATACAGGAAGCCGTCCATGCGTTTTTGCCCGTGTTGTTCGTTTTCAAACAGCCGTTTTAGGTTTTACGTTTTACGTTTTACGTCAAGAGCAAGAGCGGGTTGAGCAGTTGGGAGATGGGAGTCGGGAGTAGGAGCGAAAGCCGTGGCGCACTGACTCGAAAGAACTGAAATGCCGCCACGCTCTCGCTTTGGCTCTACCCTAAAACGTAAAACGTAAAACGCAAAACGTAAAACGTAAAACGTAAAACGGCTCCAACTTCTGACTCAGATCCCGATATTCAGACGTTGCCCTCCGCGAACTGGACCAACTCCGCCAACACCTTCTCCTTGATCGCCAACGCATCGGTCGGATCCAGGCCATAGCGTTCGCCGAGGATCTGATAGTCGTTGGGCCCCAGGCTGACGGTCAGGCGCGGGCGCTTGGGCGGGCGCGAGACCGGCAGCTGAAGGATACGGCGAACCATGTCCGGCTGCGACAGCTCGGCCTCGAAGGCCGCCTTGCGCACCGCGTGGAGGACGCTGGCGGAGACATCGAAGGCGACCTGCACCGCGCGCAGGGCCGGTTCGGTGCTGCGCCAGCGCTCGGGTAGGCGCTCAGCTTTCATCGCTGCGCTTCTTGCGCTTGCGCGGCAGTGCATCGAGTGCGTCCATGACCGCTTTGGGCTGTTGCTGGCGAAAACCGGCCGGCTTGTCGCTATGCCGGGTCGGCTCATGCGACTGTTCGTGGGCTTCGGCCGCGCGCGACGTGGCGGCGGCGCCGGCGGCGGTCTCGACCATGCTCAAGTCGCGCTGCAACTGGCGCAGTTGCGCATCCATCCGGTCACGCAGCTGGGCCAGCCGGGCGATGTGCGCATCGAAGGTCGCGACCAGTTCGGTCTCATGGGTCAATGCGCGGGCCAGATCGGTCAGACGCTCGGCATAACTCGGATGTCGCTGCGGTTTGGCCGCGAGGGTTTCCAGCTCCCGTTGCGCATTCCGCATCCGCCGGCGCGCCGCCTCGGCCCGCGCGCTGGCCTCGTCGAGCTCAGCGGTGGTGCGCTCCAGCACCCGCTGCGCCTCGCGCAGCTGTTCGGTCGCGCCGAGCTGGCCGGCATGATGATTGGCCTCGTCGCGCAGCAGTTGCAGTATCTCGTTCCACCAGGCCATGGTGCGCCTACTCCTGGTAGCCGGTCAGGAACTCGGCGAAGGTGCTGCCGGCATCGACCGCGTTGTCGCTCAGGGTCGCCAGCTCAAGCGCCAGATCCTCGTCGCTGGAGTCGGGGCTGAGCGCGCCGAACAGCACGTAGTGACCTCCGACGATGCCGAACGAAGACAGCGGCACGCTCGGATTGAGTGCCAGCATCGTCGCCATCAGTTCCCCGCGCCGTTCGCTGGCGACGGCCTCGGTGCGCCACAAGTAGACGATGCACAGCAGCTGACTGCCGGCGTCGGTGACGTAGATCGCGTCGCGATCCTCGCTCGGAATGGCCAACTCCACCACCGGCACCTCGCCGCCGACGCTGTTCATCTCGATGCCATTGGTCAACAGCTTGCGCTGCAGCAACGGCAGCACGCGCTGCAGACGGTCGAGCAATCGTCGGCGTGCCGGCATGGAGGAGTCCTCGGGATGGGAACGGGAACGCCCAGCACGCTACGCTCACCGTCATTTTATGTCAAGACATTTTATGTCGGAGGGTGGGGCTGAGAGATCAGGGGCTAGCAGAGCCGGGCCAGTTCCAGTAGTCAGTTCCAGTAGCCAGTGAAGGGCGACAACCGGCGCGTTGTCAGAGGTTGGGTTGCTCCTGCCCTGAATCGTTGACACACCGTAGCCACCCCTTGCGAGATGCTGCGGTGATGCTCTCTGAAGTTCCCAATCTGACCTGCATCGTCACCGGCGCCAGCAGTGGTATCGGCTTGGCGGCGGTGCGCTTGCTGCTGGACGGGTCGGTTGCTGGACTTGCGGTGGGGCGGGTCCATGCACTGGCCAGGGGCGCTCGGGAATCGGTCGAGTTGGAGGCGGTGGCGGCGCAACATGGAGACCGCTTGTGCCGCTGGAACGTCGACCTGACCCGGCCTGCTGAACTGGCGGATCTTGCCGCGGCCTTGCAGGCGCGCGGGGATCGGCCAGCGCTGGTCTTCAACGCCGCGGGTGTCCTGCACGGTCCGGATCTGCAGCCGGAGAAATCGGTCAGCCAGATCCGGCTTGATTCCCTGCAGTCGGTGTTCGCCATCAATGCCTTTGCGCCGATCCTGCTCGCCCAGGCGCTGCTGCCGCTGCTGCGCTCACGCGGACCGCTCGTGTTCGCCTCGGTGTCGGCGCGGGTCGGATCGATCGGCGACAACCGGTTGGGCGGCTGGTACGCGTACCGGGCCTCGAAGGCGGCCCAGAATCAGCTGATCCGGACGCTGGCAGTCGAGCTCACTCGCCTGAATCGGCAGTCCTGCTGCCTGCTGCTGCATCCCGGCACGGTCGACACGCCGCTGTCCACACCGTTCCAGACAGGTGTTTCGGCGGACAAGCTGTTCAGTCCCGAGCGCGCTGCAGGTCAGTTGCTGCAACTGATTGCTACCGCTGAACCAGCCGACAGCGGGCGGTTTCTGGCTTGGGATGGGAGTGAGGTGGCTTGGTAGAGCAGGGCCCAGGGCACAGGGCCCAGAAGAGCAGGCCTCAGGGCACAGCGCTCAGGGCTCAGGGCTCAGGGCCCGGAATAGCAAGGCACGGCTCGCCGGACCGGATTAGCCGTGGTCGCGCCGCCGTAGGATGTCGGTGAGCTCAGCGAACCGCATCGCACCCCGGCGGCCCCCGCGGTGAGCAAGTTGGCTCGCCCTGCGGTAGCATCCGCGCCTTCGTCGCGAGCCGGGCACGCAACTACCGCGCCCCTTTTCCGCATGATTTCCCCTTAACCACCAATCAGGACCGATCCCATGGGCAGAGGCCCCAGTATCGAAGGCCGCAAGAACGCCGAAGACGCGCGTCGCGGCAAGATGTTCACCAAGTTCATCCGTGAGATCACCGTCGCTGCTCGCGCCGGGGCCGATCCGGCCAGCAATTCCCGGCTGCGACTGGGGATCGAAAAGGCGCTCGCGTCGAACATGACCAAGGAGACCATCGAGCGTGCGATCCGGCGTGGTTCGGGGGCCGATGGCGGCGCGGCGGTGGAGGAGATCCGCTATGAGGGCTACGGCCCCGGCGGCGTCGCGATCATCATCGACACGCTGACCGACAACCCGGTCCGCACGGTCGCCGATGTGCGTCACGCGCTGACCAAGCACGGCGGCAATCTGGGCACCACCGGCTCGGTCGCGTTCCAGTTCGACCATCGTGGTGAGCTGTACTTCGACACCCCCGACAGCGCCAGCGAAGAGCGGATCATGGAGGTCGCGCTGGACGCCGGCGCCGATGATGTGCAGACCGAGGACGGCCAGAGTCTGGTGCTGTGCAGCCCGAGCCAGTTCGAAGCCGTCCGCAGTGCGATGACCGAAGCCGGTCTGGAACCGGTCCACGCCGATGTGGTGATGGCGGCGCAGAATCCGGTCGAGGTCAGCCCCGATCTGGTCGACGACCTGCAGGATCTGCTCGATCGGCTGGACGGCCTGGACGATGTGCAGGAGGTGTTCCATAACGGGGTGATGCCTGAGGAGGAACAGGGCTGAGGGTTGAGGGCTGAGGGGTCAGAAGAGCAGGGCACAGGAAAGCGAGGGCCCAGGGCCCAGGGCTCAGAGCCCAGAAGAGCGGCGGCGGTGCGCGTAGGATGTCGGTGAGCTCAAGCGAACCGCATCGAGAGGGTCAGGCCGATGCGAGCACTCGAATCTCGCTACTGGGCCCTGAGCCCTAGGCCCTGGGCCCTGCTTTTGTGGGCCTTCGCCAGCACCCGTCCTCCGGCCACCGGATAAAGCACCCGCTCGGTCGTCAGCGGTGTTTCCAGGCCGCCGGCAAGGCAGCTGAAGGCGGGCAGGACCAATAGATCCGGATCGACCTGAAAGCAGGGCAGACGCCAGCGGTCAAAGCGATCGCGCCAGCGCAGGACCGGATGCAGATGACCGCAGACGTGTGGCGGAAGCGTTGAGGTGATGGCCTCCGGCGGTTCGTGGCTGAAGTTCAGACCGTCGATGCATATCCGGTTCTCGATCCGCAGGGCAGTGGGAACCTCCAGCCTGAGTGGCCGATCATGGTTGCCGAGCAGCCAGAGGGTCGTCACGCCCCTGGCGTCGGTCAGGCGCGCCAGCTGGTCCAGCCAATGATCGTTGCGCCCCGCTGCGGAGCGACTGTGCAGCAGGTCGCCCAGGATCAGCAGCCGGCTCGGCCGGTAGTGCGCGATGAGCGCGTCCAGCCGACCCAGATCCGCCGCGCTGGTCGCGCCTGGCATCGCCAGACCGGCCGAGCGCAACAGGCCCTCGCGACCCAGATGCAGATCCGCCAACGCCAGTAGCCTTTGCGCCGGCCAGTAAAGCGTGCCTTCGCCGTGCAGGCGCAGTTCATGGCCTTGCCAGCGGATAACCGTGTCGGGCTGGTTGATCGGCGTCAGATTCATCGGATCAGCATGACCGTTTGGTGTGAGGGATGGCGTTTTTTGCAAGTTGGGGGAAAAACAGTCGGGAGTTGGGAGTGCGCAACGTGGAGCAGTCCGCCAAGTGTCCTCTTCCAGCTAAGCCGAGCAGTTGTTGTTGCTGTTGCTTGAGCTCTTGACCTTACTCCCGACTCCCAACTCCCGACTGCCTTTTCCTCCGGACTCCCATCTCGCACTCCAGTCCGCAGCGCCGCCGCACTCATCGCCGCTCCAACCGCTCCGCCATCGCCTCGACCCGGCTTTTCCAGTCCTGCGGGTTGAGTCTGGCGCGCTGGCGTTCGGCCCACAGGCCGAAGGCGAAGGGCGTCAATTGCTGCGGTCGTTGCACGGTCAGTGGCAGGGTCTGCAAGCGCTGCAGCAACGCGCCCAGCGCACCGGGCGCGAGCTTCTGCGCCATCGCCTCGGCGCGCGCCTGATCGAGCAGCAGGTGGCCGGGTTCGTGCTCGCTCAACACCTCGAACAGCAGCCCGGTCGAGAATTGCAGTTGACGCAGGCTGCGGCGCTGGCCGGGCAGGCCGCGCACGCTCAGGCCGGCGATCTGGGCGACATCGCGGAACTGCCGCTTGGCCAGCTCGCTCAGGTTGGCGACCTGCGCCAGTTCGTCCTCCAGGACGCGCCCATCGCCCAGCCAGAGCGACGTCCAATCCACATCACTCAGTCCGATAGCCTTGGGGCTGCTCAGGATCAGCCCGTAGTCATTGACCGCGAAGGCCAGTCCGGGCGGCTGGGTGCCGCGGGCGGCCAGCAACCGCTGGATCCGGTGCGCCAGCAGTGCGGCGAGCGATTCGTGCAGATCGCGACCGGCAAGCGGGTACAAGAACAGATGCCTGCCATCGCGTAGGCCGATCTCTTCCAACAGCAGCACATCGACGGTGGGAATCGCCGACAGCTTGCGTTGCAGCGCGAGGATCGGCTCAAGCGCCAACATTTCGGCGTCTGGTCGTGGGCTCGGAGCGTGCGCCACCGCACTCAGTCGCGCCGCAATGAAGTTCGCGTACTGGCCGGACAGCGCCAGCCGACCGCCCATCCAGCGCGGCGTGCGCAGCGGACCGGTTGCACCGGCGCGGACGATGGCCCGGTCCGCTTCCAGTCGCAGAAGAGTCAGACTGCGGCCGCCGAGGACGAAGCCGTCGCCCGGTTGCAGCTTCGCCAGCTCAGCTTCCTCGACCCGGCCCAGCCGCTGGCCGTTGCGAAAACGCACCTCCAGTTCGGCGTCGCTGACGATCGTGCCGATGCTGCTGCGGTGCCGCCGTGCCTGGCGCGGATCCTTCAGCAGGTAGCGGCCCTGCTCGAGCTCCAGCCGGCGAAAGCCCGGGTAGGCGTGCAGGGCCAGGCCGCCCTGACGCAAGTAGAGCAGCACGTCGTCAAAGACCAGTTCAGACAGCTCGCGGTAGGCATGGGTGCTGCGCAACTCGGCCAGCATCTCGGCCGATTCAAAGCCACCACCCAGGGCCAGCGTCACCAGATGCTGGGCCAAGACATCCAGCGGCTGATTCAACGGTCGACGTGGCTCGATTGCGCCCGCAGCGAGCGCGTCGCGGCCAGCGGCAATGTCGATCAGCTCGAAGGCATGGGTGGCGACGAACAGCAGCCGAGCGGGCGCACCCGGTCGGTGAGCGGAGCGACCGGCGCGCTGCAGCAATCTGGCGATGCTGCGCGGACTGCCTAGCTGGATCACCTCATCGACGGCGGGAAAGTCCACACCCAGATCCAGACTGGAGGTGGCCACTACCAGCCGTAGCGCACCGCGGCGCAAGCCGTCCTCGACCGCGACCCGGTGCTCGCGCTCCAGCGAGCCATGGTGCAGCGCGAGCTGCTCGGCCGGCCACGGCCACACGGCCTGCAGCGCGCGGAACCACAGTTCGGCCTGCGAGCGGGTATTGGTGAACAGCAACTGGCTCGGAAAAGCCGTGCCACGGTGTCCATCGGCCAGCGTCGCGATCGCCGCCATCACCGCCGGCAACTGGCGCAGTCCCAGGTGGCCGGCCCACGGATAGCGCTGTGTCGCGCCGGCGTCCGATGGGATCAGCGAGCGAATCTCGATCGGCCGGCTCGGCGCACCCTGGATCAGCTGCGCGGTCGGGCCGGCCAGCACCTGCGCTGCCTCGACCAGATTGCCCAGGCTGGCCGACACGCCCCAGCAGCGCAGTGCCGGTGCGTAGCGCCGCAATCGCGCCAGACACAGTTCCAGTTGCACGCCCCGCTTGCTGCCCAGAAACTCGTGCCATTCGTCGATGAGCACAGCGTCCAGATGGGCGAACTGATCGACCGACCCGGCATGGCTGAGCAGCAGCGACAGGCTTTCGGGTGTGGTGAGCAGACACCAGGGCGGCTTGCGGTTCAGCAGTCGCCGCTCGCGCGCATCGCTGTCGGCGGTGCGGCGGGCAATGGCCAGAGCAGGCGCAAGCGAGTCGACCAGGTCACGCAAGCGGGTCAGCGTATCGGTCGCCAGCGCTCGCAGCGGGGTGATCCACAGGACCCGCAGTTGCCCGCTCGGCGGTGGTCGCTCGATCGCCGCCAGCAACGGGCCACCGATCAGCGCCAGCGTCTTGCCCGCACCGGTGGGGGCGTGGATCAGTCCGCTGTTGCCGTTCGCGTAGGCCTGCCAGGTCGCGCGCTGAAAAGCCGCTGGCCGCCAGCCGCGAGAGTCAAACCACGTGGCTAGTGGGTTGCCTGGGTTCATGCCGTCGATGGCTGCAAGCCGGCCAGGGCCTTGAGCGCGGTCAACGTGTCGGCCTGCGCCGGCTGCTTGTCCTCGCGCCAGCGCAGGATGCGCGGGAAGCGCACCGCCACGCCGCTCTTGTGTCGGGTCGAGGTCTGCACCGCCTCGAAGCCCAGTTCAAA
>DAIMJK010000186.1:0-7433 GCA_036722245.1 Lysobacterales bacterium | reverse complement strand
GGGTGGCCTCGATCAGCTCGGCGCCGTCGATTGCGCGCAGACAGGCCAGCGGTTCGGCGGCGTCCGCGCAGCCGGTCAGGGCCGCGACCCGATCCCCCTGTGCGAGCGCCTCGGTCAGAACCGGAATGCGCTGGCGGCAGTTGCCACTCTGCAGGATTCCCCGGTCAAACAGCCCGCTGGCGGCTGGACTTGCAAGCAGCGCACAGACCGACGCGGCGCCGGCGGACTCGCCGAAGATCGTCACTTGCCGCGGATCGCCGCCGAATCCGGCGATGTTGGCCTGCAGCCATTGCAGGGCGGCGATCTGGTCCTGCAGGCCGAAGTTGGCCGGTTCGATCATCTCTCGCTGGGCCAGATAGCCAAGTGGACCGAGTCGATAGTTGATACTGACGTAGACCACATCCTGGCGCGCAAACACGGCGCCATCGTAGAGCAGCTGGCCGCTCGCGAGCTGAACCGCCGAACCCTGGGTCAGCCCGCCGCCGTGGATCCAGACCATCACCGGCAGCGCATTATCGGTCGCACCGGACTCAGGACGGGCCGGGCGCCAGATGTTCAGTTGCAGGCAGTCTTCACTCTGATGCTCCGGCGTCCCACTGAAGAAACCCTGGCCCTCGGGCTGCAGGCAGGCCGGGCCAAACTCGCGCGCGTCCAGCAATCGCTCGCGCAGAGCGAGCGGTTGTGGCGCGCGCCAGCGCAGTTCGCCCACTGGCGCGGCGGCAAAGGGAACATTGCGGAACACCTCGTTGCCGTCGTCCAGCAGTGCCCCGCGCAGCGGGCCTTCGCTGGTACTGGCCGCAGCGGGAACGGTCTGCCCATCCGACAGCAGCGCGAGCGTGGTCTGGCGCTGGAAGGGATCGCCGTCCAGGTTCAGGTCGGCATCGATGCGATTGCGGTCAGCCAAGGGCAGCGCGCTGGCCTGCTGCAAGGCGATCCGGGCCGTGCCGACCGGCACCGTCAGCGCGACCGGCGGCGGGCAGCCGAAGCATTCGGCGAACGGGGTGAAGAACTGCTGGGTGGCGTCGAGCAGGCTCAGCGCCTGCTGCGCAAAGGCCCAGCGCGGTTCCCCGTCGTTGTCATGGAAGTACAGGGTTCGGTAGGTTTCGCTGCTGCCATCGGCGCGCGGGTAGTGATGCGCAAACAAGCCCCAGCCCGGATCAGCGGGGTCATACCAGGCGCCGCTCAGGACCGCATGCGGATCGGGATCGACTGGTAGCAGTGGCTCCATGCACCAGCGGGTGCTGAAGTGGTCGAGCTCAAACTCGAACTCGAGCAGTGCGCGGGCACCCGGGCGCGCGATGCCATCGCTGCAGGCGCTGACCGGGGTCAGCGTGAATGCACCCGCAACACTGCCCTGCAGATGGCCGTCATCCCGTCGATAGCGGGTCAACTGGCCCGATGGCGTGTCCGCGACGTTGGTCTGGATCCACAGCCACTGACTCCGGCCACTCTCAGCGTAGGTATAGAAGGCCCCGAACAGCACCGACCCGGCTCGATGCAGGTCCAGCCCGTGACCTTCGTGCTGGCGGTCGTACCACAGCCCGCTTTCGGGCGGCGCGGCGTGACAGGCGATGGACCACAGCGCGGTGAGGGCGAGGCTGGCGAGTCTCGAGGGACGTCGTTGCATCAGGCTCTCCACTTTGGTCTGCTCGGAACGAGTGTTGCACAACGCGGCTCGTTGACCTGCGTTGACCACGCGGCAGCGGTAGTTCGCAATGGTCCGAGGAGCACTGGTCAGTCAGATGGCGTCGCGCACGCTGTCAACGGTTGCAAAAGTCGCGTGCCTGAGCGTCCGGCAAGGTGCGCCGCCAGGTCGCTCTGATGAAACTGGTAGCTGAACTCCAACTGGTCGCAGGCAAGTGATCGTAAGACGCCTGCGCCGATGGCGTCTGTCCCCCCACTGGCACGTGCCCCTGCCTGTCCACCTGTTGTTCGATAGATCGTCACTTCGTGCTCGATACTTCCTGGTGAGTCGGCCTGGATCGTCAGCCACATTTGCGCAAATGGATCATCGACGTGTCCTTCCGGGTCGTAGGTAAACCAGGCGCCGAAGACGAGAACTCCTGGCTCCACTGGATTGGCCAGCAACAGACCCTGCCCCGAGAGTTCCGGTTCAAACCAGAGCCTGGCTCCAGACCCAATCGACTGCGGCAGTACCCGAATGAGGTCCATGCCGATTTCCGGGGAATCGTCATCGAAGATCAGTTCCACCTGCATACCGCCCGCCACCGAGAGCCAGAGCCGCGCGGCGCCGATCGGTTCTGGTTGGGTCGCAGGCCCCTGCAGAAAGCGGCCGCCAGCATTGCGATAGATCGTCAGGTCAGCAACGCCGTGCTGATCGGGCAACCCACCCTGGAGGGAATACCAGCGCAACTCGGACATCTGTTGCGAGGGACTGTCGGTGTAGCTGAAAAATCCAGCATACATCTGTCCGGATGCAGGGAAGCTTTCGACGAAAATCCCTTGTCCGTTGAGTTCAGGGTCGTACCATGCACCGTCGAGCGCACTGCTTGGCGCCGCCAGGTCGGGTCGTCTGGACTGCAGATCCAGCCTGGCCACGCCGGGAGCCGGGAAACAGCATTGCGTACCACTGGCCGGTACATCCGCCGCTCCGTTGAGGCGCAGGGAAGCATCCTGGCTGTGGCCCCGGTTGCTCAGCCGCGGAACCATTACGGCGCGATTGGCGGCAGCGGTGGCCGTGGCCAGCAACGCCGCATCGGCGCCGCCGAACCATTGACCGCGGAGTGCTCCATGCAAAGGGGTAATCAATGCGAAATGATCGAGCCCTCGCAGCAGGTAGCTCAGCGGGTCACCGGGCTGCGGCAGCGGATCGAGGTAGCTTGATTGACGACTGAAGGCAACGCTGCCGTCGGTCTGATTCAGGCCGGTAACGATGAGTTGTCCCGGTGAGAGTTCAACCAGCGTCCATCCTGACGCTGCTGCAACCAAGGCCATGCGGGCGCTGCTGGAAGCCTCGCGCTCCGAACGATGCGCCCAGAGGAGGTTGCCGGCGAAATCGTAACTGCGCACCAGCGGTCGACCCATCCCTGGCTCAGTGCGCTCCCAGCCCAGCAGGGCAAACTCGCCCGCTCGGGTGGCGACGGACTGGGCAGGCTCGAATGCTCGCGCGGTGCCTGGCTCCCAGGGCCTTGAGAAGTTTTCGCTGAACACCACCTCGTTCGCACTTACGTCGATCAGCGTCAGTTGCTCCAACTCCCCATTGCGCCTTCCCAATCGAAGCAGTGCCTTGTCAGCTTCGATCCAGGTCACATTGAGTAGTCCGTCGACGCCGAATGACTCCGGGACGTAAAAAGGCACGACCGGATCCGTCATATCGCCGCTAGCGTCGACGATGGATCGTCTGATCACGAAGCCGGGATCGGCTCCCCAGTAGACGATTTCGGCCACGCTGCCGTCGACAATGCGCAGGTGCGGTTGCTTGCCGGAGAAGTTCAATTCCGGCCACAGGTGCTGCCCCGTGGCCCGATCACGGCAACTCAGGCGGTTATTGGGCGCGCCAAATGGAAGATCGGGTTGGACCAGCAACAGGCATACCGTCGAGGCACTGGCGGCCAGCAACGGCTCAATCGTCTCGGTGGACCCGGTACTGCCCGCGCTTTCCCACAACCCGGCCTGCGAAGAATCCTTCGCGTGCAGGGTCCATTGTTCGAAGCCCTCGCGCGTCAGCGCCACACTGCCATTCGCGTCAGCCAGATGCGCCCAGTGCAGACTCGGGCGAAGCGTTGGAAAGTCGACGGCCGCTGGCTCGTTCGCGGGTCGAAGCCGCAACAGTTGCGGGGTCGGAAAGACCGCTGTCTGGCCGACGAGCAGGCTTCCATCGGCAAGCAAGACGGCTCGGTTGTAGCTATGTGAAACGTCCCAGACCGCTTGTGGCCCAGCGGTCGAGAACAGGCTGACGCGGTTCTCGACCTCCAGATCGACAATCGAGCCAATGACCCAGGCGAGTCCCTGGGCCGGATCGTGCTCTACCGACCCCGCGATCACGTTTCGATGTTCTGCAGCAGTTGACTGCCAGCGCAGCACTCCAGCCGCGTCATAAGCGCTCAGACCGTTTGGTGCAGCTATGTAGAAACCATCGCCCAAGGGGCCCATTGCCATCACGCTGGACGGGCCCTCGAATTGCCAGCGAAGGTCACCCTCGGGCGTGTACGCGAGAACTTGCCAGCTGGCGGGTCCCGACAAGGGGTTTTCGAAGTACGCGACGATCAGGTCGCCATTGCCCAGGGCAACCAGTGGCGCCCCGAAGCTGGTGCTCGCGGGCACGGGAAGTTGACGACGCCACTGTAGCCCCTCGCGGCCGAAACGATACACATCGAAAGACCATTCGCCGACGCCATAGGCGGCGAATGCGGTTGGATCGGCATGCATGGCGGTGAAGGGTTCGTCTACCGTGGCGAACCGCTCGGTTCGGCAATCGACGGCCACCCGCGCAATGGTTCCCTCGTCAAACAACAGCCAGGTGCCGTCGGCGACGTCAAGGCCAATGGTCCGACCATACATGTGGCGATGAGTGGTTCGCTGCAGTTGCAGCAGCGAGTCGCCCGATGCCAGCGGGCGCCGGCTGCACAAGCTTCCCAGCTCGACCTCCCGGCGCGGCTCGCTGATGTCCCAGAAGCCGCCGAACTCGCCCGTCACTACTCTTTGTCTGGCCGGGGCTGGATGCAACGACCGCACCGTTGGGAACACACCCTGATTGGCGTCGAACTCCACGTACGAATCGCGGGCGACGATCTGGTCATCCAGATTCAGATGCAGGATCGACGCGTCCGACAGATAGACGCTGTAACCTGACCCACCCGGAGCGAAGTCGAGCAGTGTCCCACCAACCGTCTCCGCCCGGTGCGGGCTAAAGGCCAGATCCGCCGGCGAAGCGGTCGCGTAGAAGGAAGCAGAGAGCAGTAGTGTCGCAAGCCGGAAATGCACGAATAGTTGCACCCATGAACGATCCGCGTATGGTTGCGACAATCGTTGCAAGAGGCAATAGCCGGCCCTGGTCCGTTACTCTGGTCGCAATGACTGCTGGAGCATGAATTCGCGGATCAACCCTGCCGCGATCAACCACGCGGAAGCACCAGACCGTCAAGGCTCACGTTTCGCGTCCAGCGAAAGAATACGTTCAGCGCGTGCGTTCCGTCTGCCCTCACGCACCCTCATACGCCTCGCGCAACCAGCCGATCAGTTCGGCGTCGACCTCGGCCGGTGTGCTCAGCCTGACCCGATGGCTGACCATCGCATTGAAACTGCCGGAAGCCTCCAGCCTTGGGCCGGGCGCGACGCCCTTGAGCTGGATGCCGACATCGAGCCTGGTCTTGGTGGATGGCTGGATCAATCCGAACTGCTTGCTCCGGCGCAGGCTGACGTAGGCCTTCTTCGGCGCCAACTCGACGTCGGACCCGAATTTGTCGATCGCCGCGACCAGGGCGTCGAAGATCGGTTTGAGCGCGGCCTTGTCGCCGGCGTACTGCGCGGTCACCAGATCAGTCTCGACCGGCGCGCCGCCCGAGCCGGCGGGGACATCACCCTGGGCCGCGTTGAGCCTGGCCAAAAGCGCCGGATCGCGCGCCGCCAGCGCAATCAGGTTGGCATAGCCGTGGGTCAGGCCTTGCTCGCCCTTGAGCCACTTCATCATCTCACCATGCTTGACCGCACCGGTCGCCAGCGTCAGCGCAACCCATTCGGCCAGCGTCTTGCCACTGTTTTTGGCGAGATTGGCAAGCATCGTCAACGTAGCCTGATCGATATTCGACATTGTCCGTACTCGTGTAGGTAGTGTGATGATTACAGCACAGGTTCGGAAAGGGGGCGTTTTGATTCGGTCAGCGGGACGCGGCCGCCGGCGCGAACGCAACCGGGGCGACGAGCGCGGCTCCACGCGCGCCGGGACCGCGCTACTTCCTCGGCCCTGGACCCTCGCTCTGGTGCGGGACGCGGCCGCCGGCGCGAACGCGACCGGGGCGAAGAGTGTGGCACCACGCGCGCCGGGACCGCGCTACTTCCTCGGCCCTGGACCCTCGCTCTGGTAGGGGACGCGGCCGCCGGCGCGAACGCGACCGGGGCGAAGAGTGTGGCTCCACGCGCGCCGGGACCGCGCTACTTCCTCGGCCCTCAGCCCTGCTCCCCAGTCACAACAACCGCTTGCCCCCGGCCCAGCGGTCTCGCCAGTACGGCCCTTCGAGGTGGTCCAGTCGAACCGTGCCGCCGGTGGAGGGGGCGTGGACGAAGCGGCCTTCGCCGACATAGATGCCGATGTGGTCGACCCGGCGCTTGCCGAACAGGACCAGGTCGCCGCTGCGCAGTTGCTTGCGTTTGACCTCGCGCGCCCGGAACGCGGCGATCTCACGGGTGCTGCGCGGGAGTTGCAGAGCCGCCGCCTCGCGATAGACGTAGCCGACCAGTCCGCTGCAGTCGAATCCACCGGCGGGATTGTTGCCGCCGTAGCGATAGGGCGTGCCGACCAGCGCGAGCGCGGTGAACAGCACGTCCTTGGCGGCGCCGGTCACCGGTGGGCCGCGCTCCACACTGGCGGGCTGGCCGGGGCGATTGGCACCGCCGCCGCAGGCGGCCAGCAACAAGGCGAGCAATCCAAGCAGGCAGAGCAAGGGCACCTGGTTCGTGAACCTGCTGAGCCCTGAGCCCTGGGCCCTGGGCGCTCTGGCCACAAGGAACTGCGGGAATATCCGACTGACTCGCACGCCGGATGAGCAGCGAATGTCTGTGTCGGCCGCTGCGCGGGTTACCATCGCGCCCCCTTTGGTGTTTTTGAGCGGAGTTTTCATGCAAGTTACCAAGGATAGCGTTGTTCGCTTCCACTATCGCCTGTATCTGGAGGACAGTCAGGAGGCGTTTCAGGATTCCTTCGATGGTGAGCCGATGGCGGCGCTGATCGGTGCCGGCAACATCATTCCCGGCGTCGAGGAGGCTCTGCTGGGGCAGGAGGCCGGGGCGGAGCTGGATGTGGTGGTGCCGCCCGAGAAGGCTTACGGTGAACGCAATCCCGAGTTGCTGGCGCGACTGCCGAAGAAGCACTTCGCCCAGGCCGGCAAGCTGCGCCCCGGCATGGTCACGACCTTGCAGACTCGCGAGGGCCCGCGTCAGGTCATCGTCCTGAAAGTCGGCATGACAGTAGTCGATGTCGATGCCAATCCGCTGCTGGCCGGCAGCACGCTGCGTTTCGAGCTCAAGATCGTCGATGTGCGCGAAGCGACTGCGGAAGAGCGGCGGCACGGTTATGCTCATGGTCCGGGTGGCCACCAGCACGCAGAGGCAGCCGATTCCGATGCGCCTGAAGCAACACCTGAGGCGGCGGCTGACGCCGAAAGCAAGGCGGCCGACTGAGGCACCGGAGACTGGGCTGAGGGCTGACATGAGAAAAGCCCGCAGCTTCAAGGTCGCCCGTGCTTGCTGCGCGAACA
>DAIMJK010000185.1:0-7438 GCA_036722245.1 Lysobacterales bacterium | reverse complement strand
GGGTTAGTTAGTCGACTTGCTCGGCCAGCACTTCGAATGGGAACGCCAGCGCCGATGCGCCATCAGCCTCTACCAGCAGGCGATAGGTGCCAGGTTGCAGACGCGTCAACGGCAGCAGCACCGAACCATCGGATTCATCCACCGACCACGACCCGCTACCCGTCAGTTCCATGACATGTCCGGCCGGACCCAGCAGACTGAGCCGGCGCGATGCCATCGGCATGTCACCCAGCAGTCCAGGCGGGATACTGAGCTGGACCCAGGCCACGTCATGCCGCTTGCGCAAAAGGGGCACAGCCTCGTCCTGCAAGGAGCGCAGCGGCCCGAGATGGATGACCGGCAGGCCCACTTGCACCTGTCCGAGCGCATCGAGTTGCTGCTGCAGCACACCGACCTCAGTCGACAACTGACTCTGCGCCTGCAACTGGTAGTGCGCCCACCATGCGCCTGGGATACCGGCAGCCAGTGCGCCCAGCCCCGCCGCCAGTGCCAGTGGGAGACGAACGTGCTGCGCTCGCCGCGGCAACTCCAGTTGCCCGGGCTGCGACCGCACCAGTTCGCGCAGGGCATAGGCATCGCGTACCTGCGCCTGCAGTTCGAGGCTGGCAATCATGTCCAGCTCAAAGCGCTGGAGTGATGTGGCATCCAGACGGCCGGCCAGATAATCCTCGATACGAGGATCTGGCGGGGCCAAATCGAGTCTTGCAATCTTGGCGTTCATGCCCGCCTAACTGTCCCGAAGGAGCGAAATCTCTCACCTGTTCGACAATAAATCATGAATTGGTTCACATTTTGACTCAATTCGGACATCTGTTTGGCCAGATCGGGTTTCGACGGGATCGGCCTGCTCGTATGGAACTGGCGAACCGCGGCAGCGCTACTCCAGCCAACGCGCTAGCAGCTTGCGCAGGCGCTGGCGAGCACGGAACAACACCCGATCATAGTGCGCCGAGTCCAGCCCGAGTATCTCGCAAGTCGCCAGCTTGTCCGCGTCCTCGAGATAGTGCCGCCGCAGCAGTTCCCGATCGCGTGGCTGCGACAGGCTCGCAAGCAAGCTCTGGAGCATCTGGTTCCGCTGTGCCATGTCGATCTCGGCCAGCGGGTCGCTGCTGCCGTGAAGGTGCTCTTCGGCCTCGTCGTCAATCGAGCCCAGCGGCGGTTGGCGCCGCTCGCTGCGTGCGTTGGCCCGTTGCAGGTTCAACGCCGTGACATAGAGGAATCCGTCGAAACGCTCGGGATGATACAGGGTGCCCTCGCGCGCGCGCCGCAGGGCCACCAGCAAGGTCTCCTGCACGAGGTCATCGGCTTCGACGGTGCTGCAACCACGGCGCCGCAGGATCATCCAGAGCGCAAAACGGGTGCTGGCGAAGAGCTCTTGTTCGGCTCGTCGGTCGCCGGCGCGGATACGGCCGAGCAACTCCGCAAGCAAGGCCGCCCGTTCCGGATCGACCGCATCGAAGGCTTCACCTCCCTGGCGGCTTGGCGTGTCGCTCATGCCTGTACGGCCTGTCTTCCACGTTGAACATTGACCCGCAACAACAACAGGCCTCCGAGCACGAAGAACGCCCCGGTTGCCAGCAATGCGAGGCGGTGGTTGCCGTCGCTGAGCCAGCTCAGACTGCCGTAGGCCAGCGGACCGATGATCATCGACACTTTCACCGCCACGCCCCAGAAGCCGAAGACCTGGGCTTCCCGCTCGATCGGGCACAGATAGGCGACCAGCGCCCGGCCGGCCGACTGCGACGCGCCCAAACACAGTCCGGCCAGGTTCGCCGCCCACCACAGGGCACCGACGGCCGGATCCAGCGCAAACAGGAGCAAGGCCAGCAGCCAGCCGCTGAGGGTCAGGCCCAGTGCAAGTCGATGGCCAAAGCGATCGGCCAGCGGGCCGAGCAGGAAGGCGCCCATGGCGGCGCTGATGTTGACCACCAGGATCAGCTGGATGCTTTCGGCCGGGGTGAAGCCCAGCGCCTCCTGGGTGTAGATGGCGGCCACCGTGATGACCGTGCCCACGCCGGCCTGATAGGCGACGATGCAATACAGCAACGCGCGTAGATCGGGCAGATCGCGCATGGCCTGCCAACCACGCAGCGGATCGGACTGCGGCTTCGTGGCAGCGGGGGCTCGATCACCCAGCGCCGCCGGACTGCGCTCGCGCAGCAGCAGGAAGGTCGGCAGTGCGGCGAGCAGGAAGGCGCCTGCGGTAATCAGCATGCATTCGCGCACCGCTTGCGCCGTTTCTCCCGGCGGGGCCATCTGGATCCAGGCCAGACACAGCCCCAGCACGCCCATGCCGCCCAGATAACCCAGGCCCCAACCATAACCAGACAAGCGTCCGAGTGCTTCGGGTCTGGCCAGTTCCGGCAGGAACGCAGCGATCAGGTTCTCACCGACACCGAAGGCGAAGTTCGACAGCGTCACCAGGGCCAGCGCGAGAAGGATTTCGCCGGGCCCAACCCCGGCCAGAGCGGCGGTTGCAGTCACGCACAACAGGCTGCTGTACAACAGCCAGCGCTTCTTGTCGCCGCGGGCATCGGCCCAGGCACCAATCGTGGGAGCGACGGCGATCACCAGTACATAGGACACAGACAGGGCAAGCGTCCACATGAAGGTCGCCGCGTTGTTGCCGGCGGCGACTACACCGACGAAATAGGCATTGAATACAGCCGTGATGACGACCGTCGTATAGCCGGAATTGGCAAAATCGAACATCGCCCATGCCCACAGTTCGCGCTTGCGCACCGCAGCAACTCCGGCCGGATAGGCGCGACGCAGGCTCACCCTGAAAGCTCCTTGCGCAACACCACGAAAGCCAGATCATCCCGCTTGGGCAGGCCGAAGCGCGGGTTGGTGCTTGGAAAGGGCCGCCGCTCGGCGGTCAGCGCGTAGCCGCGACGCTGATACCAGGCAATCAGCTCGGCGCGTTGCCACAGCACCGTCATTTCGATCACCCTGCAGCCCAGTTCCTGCTGCAACTGACGCTCGCACTCGGCCAGCACCTGACGCCCCAGACCAGCGGCCTGCAGTGTCGGGCGCACTGCGAACATCCCGAAGTAGCCGCTGGACGGCAGCTTCTCGATGTGCGCGCAGGCGACCAGCTCGTCGCTCCGATTGGCCAGCACGATGCGGCTGTCCGGGCGTTGCAGCAGCGAGCGCAGTCCCTCCAGATCGATCCGCTGACCATCCAGCAGGTCCGCCTCGGTGGTCCAGCCAACGCGCGAGCCGTCGCCCCGATAGGCGCTGTGGACCAGCGACTGCACCGCCGGCAGCTCGGCCTCGCCGGCGCAGCGATAGACGATTTCAGACGACATCGGTGCTTTCCTCCCCCGGGCGGCTAAAGATAGCGCGCGCGGCGGTCGGCTGGGACCAGTTTCGTGCCCATGGAGCCGCCGGCGCAGGCAAGCTGAGCGCCTGAGCGAGTTTCTGCTCGAACTCACCTCGCGACAGGCAGACCGCGCCCAGACTGCGCAGATGCGCTGTTTCCATCTGCACGTCGATCAGACTCAGGCCCCACGCCAGCCATTGTCGGCACAGCGCCAGCAGCGCGACCTTCGAGGCTTGCGGCCGCTGCGAGTACATCGACTCGGCATAGAAGACGCCACCCAGGGACACGCCATACAGCCCGCCGACCAGCTCGCCCCGGTCGCGCACCTCGATCGAATGGGCGTGGCCGGCGGCATGCAGCCGACCATAGGCAGCGCGCATCTCCGGCCCGATCCAGGTCCCCTGTTGCTGCTTGCGCGGCTCGGCACAGCCGGCCATGACCGCATCAAAATCCTGATCGACAGCGACGTCCCACGGACAGCTGCGCAACCAGCGGGCGAAGCGCCGCGCCACATGCAGACGCTCGGCGTGCAACACACACCGCTCAGGCGGACTCCACCAGAGCACCGGCTCACCGTCGTTGAACCACGGGAACACGCCAACGCGATAAGCCGCCAGCAGGCGTCGTGGCTCGAGATCGCCGCCGACCGCCAGCAATCCGGGCGGGCTGTCCAAAGCCAGTTCGGTCGGCGGGAAGATGTCGGGGTAGTCGGGATGGAGTTGGAACAGCGGCATCAGCGAGTTGGGAGTCGGGAGTTGGGAGTTGGGAGTCGATAAAGCCGGCGCTGGTAGCTGGGCTCGTCTGCGTCGCTGGCGTCTTTACAGATCGCGGGCCAGCCCGATCTACGCGACTGATCACGGATGCGTACTCCCGACTCCCATCTCCCGACTTGCAGCACCGGGATTTTCGTGAACGCCAAGACAACCCCCGAACTCGTCCGCCAACGGAAACACTGGCCGCGCGCGCCGCAATGCGTCATAATTGCGGGTCTTTTTCAGTGCTGCAAGGAAAACATGTCCAAGGAAGATGTCATCGAGATGGAAGGCGTGGTCAGCGAGACCCTGCCCAACACGATGTTCCGCGTCGAGTTGGAGAATGGGCACATCGTTACCGCTCACATCTCTGGCCGGATGCGCAAGAACTACATCCGCATCCTCACCGGCGACAAGGTGAAAGTGGAACTTACCCCCTACGATCTGACCAAGGGCCGCATCACCTTCCGCAGCAAGTAATCCACTACTGCACGTTGGCAGCTGCGCTGCCAACGCATCTACTGCCAATCTCCCCGCTCAAGCCGGCGCCAGGGCCAACGGCAGGGCTTCGGCTTCGACCTTCAGTTCGCCGTCGTGCACGCTCACGCTGACCTTGCCACCGCCTTCGAGGGCACCGAACAGCAGTTCGTCGGCCAGCCGACGCTTGATGTGCTCCTGGATGATCCTGGCCATCGGCCGGGCCCCCATCGCCGGGTCGAAACCGCGCTCGCCGAGCCATGCGCGCGCTTCGTCGTCCACGACCAGCGCGACCTGCTTGTCCGCCAACTGCGTTTCCAGTTCGATCAGGAACTTGTCGACCACCCGCAGCACGGTGACGCTGTCGAGCGGCTGGAACTGGATGATCGCATCCAGCCGATTGCGGAATTCGGGACTGAACTGGCGCCGGATCGCTTCCATCGCGTCGGTGGAATGATCCTGTTGCAGGAAGCCCATGCTGCGGCGTGAGGCCTGCGAGGCGCCGGCATTGGTCGTCAGCACCAGCGCGACATTGCGGAAATTCGCCTCGCGGCCGTTGGTGTCGGTCAGCACGCCGCGGTCCATCACCTGCAGCAGCAGATTGAACACATCCGGATGGGCCTTTTCGATCTCGTCCAGCAGCAGCACCGCGTGCGGATGCTTGGTCACGGCCTCGGTCAGCAATCCGCCCTGATCGAAGCCCACATAGCCCGGCGGTGCGCCGACCAGGCGCGATACCGTGTGCGCTTCCATGTACTCACTCATGTCGAAGCGAATCAACTCGATCCCCAGGGTCAGGGCCAACTGGCGGGTGACTTCCGTCTTGCCCACGCCGGTCGGTCCGGCAAGCAGGAAGCAACCGATCGGCTTGTTCGGATCGGCCAGGCCCGAGCGCGACATCTTGATCGCCGCGGCCAACGACTCGATCGCCGCATCCTGGCCGAACACGACCATCTTCAGGTTGCGATCCAGATTGCGCAGCACTTCCTTGTCCGACACCGACACCTGCTTGGCCGGAATTCGCGCCATCTTGGCGACGATGTACTCGACCTCGGCGGCGTCGATCAGCTGCTTGCGGTCCGTTTCGGACAACAAGCGCTGGCGTGCACCGGCTTCGTCGATGACGTCGATGGCCTTGTCCGGCAGGAAGCGGTCGTGGATGTGCTTGACACTCAGTTCCACCGCCGCCTTCAGCGAATCGGGTGTGTACTCGACCCCATGGTGCTCCTCGAAGCGACTCTTCAGCCCGCGCAGAATATCGATGGTCTCGCCCACGCTGGGCTCGGGCACGTCGATCTTCTGAAAGCGCCGGGTCAGCGCGCGATCCTTTTCGAACACGCCGCGGAACTCCTGGAAGGTGGTCGAGCCTATGCAGCGCAACTCGCCCGAGCCGAGCACCGGCTTGATCAGATTGGAGGCGTCCATGACCCCACCGGACGCCGATCCGGCACCGATGATGGTGTGGATCTCGTCGATGAACAGGATCGCCTTGGGCTGCTTCTTGAGCTCAGCCATGACCTGCTTGAGGCGCTTCTCAAAATCACCGCGATACTTGGTGCCGGCGACCAGCGCACCCAGATCGAGAGCATAGATGGTCGCATCCAGCAGCACATCGGGCACTTCGCCCTCGACGATGCGCTTGGCCAGCCCTTCGGCCAGCGCGGTCTTGCCCACGCCCGCCTCGCCGACATAGAGCGGATTGTTCTTGCGCCGTCGACAAAGGATCTGGATCGTCCGTTCGATCTCATCGGCGCGACCGATCAGGGGATCGATCTTGCCCTGCCGCGCCATCTCGTTGAGGTTGCTGGCATAGCTTTCCAGCGCGCTCTTGCGGTCGCCCCCCTCGCCTTCGGATTCGCCCTGCTCGGCCTCCGGCGCGCTGTCGGAGGCGCCCTTGGTGATCCCGTGGGAGATGAAATTGACCACATCCAGCCGGGTGACACCATTTTGCTGCAGCAGGAAAGCGGCGTGCGAGTCCTTCTCGGCGAAGATCGCGACCAGCACATTGGCCCCGGAAACCTCTTTCCGGCCTGACGACTGGACGTGATAGAGCGCGCGTTGCAATACGCGCTGGAAGCCCAGGGTCGGCTGTGTGTCCCGCTCATCGCCTTCCGGCAGCACCGGCACCGTGTCGCCAATGACCTTGGCCAGTTCACCGCCCAGACGCGCCACATCGGCGCCGCAGGCTTTCAGGACCTGAATCGCCGACGGGTTGTCCAGCAGGGCCTTGAGCAGATGCTCGACCGTGGTGAACTCGTGCCGTCGGGCGCGCGCCTCATTGAGGCACTGACTGATACTGAGTTCCAGATCCTTACTGAACATGTGCGTGGAACCTCCCTGACGAGTACGCGCAATCCAAACGAGCCGGGGCAGATCGCACCTGTGCGACTGGACATGCTGCCGGCGAGGTCGAAATCAAGCTTCCTCCATAGCACACATCAGCGGATGCTGGTGCGCACGGGCGAAGGTATTGACCTGAGTCACCTTGGTTTCTGCGATATCACGCGTGAAGACGCCGCAGATGCCCTTGCCGCGGGTGTGCACGTGCAACATGATGCGAGTGGCCGCTTCCCGGTTCATACCGAAGAAGGTCTCCAGTACGACGACGACAAACTCCATCGGCGTGTAGTCGTCGTTGAGCAATACCACCTTGAACAGGCGCGGCTCCTCGACCTCGGGACGCGCGGTCGCGACGGCAACGTCGAGATCCCGACCCGGTAGCTCTGGCGGTTCCTTCTGGCTCATATGCGGTTGTCGACTAGACCAGGGCAACTCATGGAGGACTCAGTATAGCCAAGGGAATGTTCGGGGGTTGTCTTTGGTTTGTAGGGGGGTGCGATTCAAACTGATGTTTCGGAGGGCCTGGTGGTTGCAGGGCCCAGAG
>DAIMJK010000184.1:0-7471 GCA_036722245.1 Lysobacterales bacterium | reverse complement strand
GGCAATACAGCCCGCGCAGATCACTGGCTTCGTATTCGAAGCCGCTGGATGGCTCGCTGACCGAAAAGCTCATCGTGGTCGGCTGCGATTCCACGCCGAGTTCGTTGAACAGCGTGCTCAGCAGCGGATAGTGATTCGGGTTGTAGACGATGAAGCCGGTATCGACCTGGTGGACCCGACCATCGGCTTCGATGGCATGAGTGTGGGTATGGCCGCCAAGTCGGTCGGCGCTTTCGAACAGGCTCACCTCGTGGCTGCGCTGGAGCAGCCAGGCGGCGCCGAGTCCGGCGATGCCTGACCCTACGATTGCAATACGCATCTGGTGCCTATCCTTCGACGCGCTGGTGCGCATGCAGCAGGCGCGGTGGGACGGGCTTGAGATCCCAGATCAAGCGGCACCAGCTCATCAGCTTCAGCACGTACCAGGTCAGATCAATCTCCCACCAATAGAAGCCTTGCCGGGCCGAGGCTGGAAAGTGATGGTGGTTGTTGTGCCAACCCTCGCCGAAGGTGATCAATGCGAGCCAGAAATTGTTGCGCGAGTGGTCCTTGGTGGCGTAGCGGCGCCGACCCCAGACGTGGGCCAGCGAGTTGATCGTCACGGTCGCATGGAACAGCACGACGGTCGAAATGAAGAAGCCCCAGACCAGCAATTGCCAGCCATCGGTTCCCAGCCCCGGCGCCCAGACGGCGAGCGCTTCACCCAGGCCGAACAGCGCAACGGCATAGACGACCGGGACGAAGATGTCGAAGCGGTCGATGAAGCGCAACTCGGGGAAGCGTGCGAGGTCACGAACCAGCGCGTGATCGGTCTGGAAGCCGCGCCGGGTCAGCATCCAGCCGATGTGCGCATGCCAGAAGCCGTGCTGTACCGGCGAGTGCTGATCGTTCGGCAGGTCCGAGCACTTGTGGTGGTTGCGATGGTGCGAGGCCCACCACAAGGGCCCGCGCTGCACGCTGGTCGCGGCCCACAGTGCGAACAGGAATTGCACCGGGCGTGAGGTCTTGAAGCTCTTGTGCGAGAAGTAGCGGTGATAGAAGCCGGTCACGGCGAACATCCGCAGCGCATAGGAGCCCAGCGCCACCCAGACGGCGGTCCAACTCCAGCCCACCAGCAACACGAACAGGCAGCCAAGGTGCAGTCCGACGAAGGGCAGCACCCGCAGCCACTCGATTCGGTCAATATCACCGTGCACCTTGTCGGCGGGAAGGGCACTGGTGTCGAACCAGGAGATGATCGATGCAAGCGCACGCCGGAAAGCGCCCGGCGTGGCGTCGGTGGAGGTGCTCTGCATGGGTGTCGTTTTTCGCTTCCAGTCCGGGACGGCTACCATCACTCAATGACGCGCAACGATCTCGACCGGGGTCTTGACCGAGTTGGCGATGAAGCAACCGCGATGCGCGCGCTCATGCAGCTGCGCCAGCTGAGCCTCGTCCGGACCGGTGCCGGCAAACTGTATCTTCGGCGCCAGCTCTACCCGGACCATCGCCATCCGGCCCTCCTCGTTCTTGCCCAGATAGCCGACCGCCTCGTCCTCGTAGCGCTCGACCACGAAGCCCTTGACCGCCGCCAGTGCCAGGAAGGTCAACATGTGACAACTCGAAAGCGAGGCGGTGAAGGCCGCTTCCGGATCGATTGCGTTCGGATCGCCGCCGTACTCGACCGCGGCCGAAGAGCGATAGGCCTGCCCGTTGGGAAATCGGATCTCGTGATTGCGGGAATACTCGCGGGCAAGAAAATCATTGCCGTCGTTCTGCCACAGCAGCAGGGCGCGATGTTCGGACATGGGGAGCCTCCTTTGGGTTGGAACGATCTGATGGACTGCGGCGGATTGATTGAATCAGGTACGCGGCCGCCCCCAGCGCCGCCGGCCAGCGAAAGTGTCAGGCAGGATGGATGCCGGGAACGTCGAGTTCGCGTGCAACGCGGATGAAGGCGTCGACGGCCTGGTCGATATGCCCGGGTTCATGCGCGGCCGAGAGCTGCACCCGGATACGCGCCTGGCCTTGCGGCACGACCGGGAAGAAGAAGCCGATGGCATAGATGCCCTCCTCCAGCAGGCGGCTGGCGAAGCGTTGCGCCAGCGGCGCGTCGTAGAGCATGACCGGGCTGATCGGATGATCGCCGCGCAACTCGAACCCGGCCTCGGTCATGCGCGTACGGAAATGCGCCGTGTTGCGCTGCAGGCGGGCACGCAGATCGTCCGCCTGGTCCAGCAGTTCGAGCACCTTCAGGCTGGCGCCTACAACTGCCGGTGGCAGCGTGTTGGAGAACAGGTAGGGCCGAGAGCGCTGCCGCAGCAAGTCGATGATCGGCTGGCGGCCGGTGGTGAATCCACCCAAACCGCCGCCCAGAGCCTTGCCGAGGGTCGAGGTGTAGATGTCGATCTGGTCCATCACGCCATGCAGTTCGGCGGTGCCCCGGCCGCGCGCACCCAGAAAACCGGTGGCGTGGCATTCGTCGATATGTACCAGCGCATCGTGCTCGCGCGCCAGTTTGGTGATCTGATCCAGCGGCGCGACCACGCCGTCCATGCTGAACACACCGTCGGTGGTGATCAGGCGCGTGCGCGCGTCGGCACTTTCGCGCAGGCAGCGCGCCAGCTCGGCCATGTCGGCGTTGGCGTAGCGGTAGCGGCGCGCCTTGCACAGGCGCACGCCGTCGATGATCGAGGCGTGGTTGAGCGCATCGGAAATGACCGCGTCCTGCTCGCCCAGAAGTGGCTCGAACAGGCCGCCATTGGCGTCGAAGCAGGCGGCGTAGAGGATCGTGTCCTCGGTGCCGAAGTAGCGGCTGATGGCCGCTTCCAGTTGCTTGTGCAGATCCTGGGTGCCGCAGATGAAGCGCACCGAGGCCAGACCGAAACCATGACTGTCCATCGCCGCCTTGGCCGCATCAATGACCGCCGGATGATCAGCCAGACCCAGGTAGTTGTTGGCGCAGAAGTTCAGTACCTCGCGCCCATCGGCGAGCCGAATTCGCGCCGATTGCGCCGAAGCGATCACCCGCTCGCGCTTGTACAGCCCCTGCGCGTCGATCTGCGCCAGTTCGGTGCGGTAACGATCGAGGGCGTGCATCGGCGACTCCAGGCGGTCAGGGCGCGCCATTGTAGCGAAGGCGGGGCGGCGAGGCGGAGCACGCGAGCGGGTGCGAGTCAAGCTGATGTCTTGAGGCACCTGTGAACGCCCGAGGGCTCAGGGCTCAGGGCCCAGGGCCCAGGGCTCAGGGCCCAGGGCTCAGGGCTCAGGGCCCAGTCCAGAGCCAACTTGAGGCGACTGCGGAGGTCAGGGCGCAGCCATGGTGTGTAGACTCGTCTTGAATCGGTTCTTGATCTTGCTGGCCCCTGCGCCCTAGGGTTGGGGGGTCAGGCTTCGGGCCGAGGACGAGATTCGGACTCGGGGCTCGGCGGCGCTGGCTTTTCGGCAAAGGCCGCATTCAGGTATTGCACCATCGACCAGACCGTCAGAACCGCGGCGGCAGCGAGCAGGAGCTCGCCCAGCCTGTACATCGGCAACCCAAACAAGGGATCGCGATAGAGCATCATGGTCAGTGCGGTCATCTGGGCGATGGTCTTGTACTTGCCCAGCGGGCCGACCTTGACGATGCCGCGCTGACCGACTTCGGCCATCCACTCGCGCAGCGCGGAAATGCTGATCTCGCGGCCGATGATGACCACCGCCAGCAGCGCAAGCCACAGGGTGGGGTCCTGCTGCAGCAGCACGATCAGCGCAGTCGCCACCATCAACTTGTCGGCGACCGGATCGAGAAAGGCGCCGAAGGCCGAAGTCTGGTTCCAACGGCGCGCGATCCAGCCGTCCAGCCAGTCGGTCAGGGCTGCGGCCAGAAACACCCAGGCGGCCATCGTCCGACCGTGGGTCCACGGCACGTAACAGAGCAGCACCAGCACCGGGATCAGCGCGATCCGCAGCAGGGTGAGCAAGGTCGGCAGGTTCAACGTGATCTTCACCGCCGGAGTATCCCACAAGGCGGCAGGCGTTCAGCCTGTCGCCTGGTTGATTGAGGGAGCGAGTCCGGTTGGTGTTGCGGCGGTGTGTCGCTCTTCAGAGCCCTGGTGCAATCAACCCCGGTCGAGCAGGGCGCGTAGATCGCCCAGAGCCGCGCTGGCGCGCGAGATGTAGTTGGCCATCACCAGCGAGTGGTTGGCGAAAAAGCCGAAGCCGCGCCCGTTGAGAATGATCGGACTCCAGATCGGGTCCTGCGTGTTCTCCAGTTCACGGATGATCTGGCGCAGACTGACCAGCGCGTTCTTGTCTTCCAGTACCGGCGCGAAATCGTGCTCGATCGCCTTCAACAGGTGGATCAGCGCATAGCAGGCGCCGCGCGCCTCGAAAAACTCGTTGTCGATCTGCAACCACGGCGTGCGAGTGACGACGAGTTGATTGGCCGGAGTCGACTGGCGCGCCGCAGCGTCCCCGGTGAGATCGGTATTCAGGCGCACCTGGCCGACACTGGCTGAGAGGCGCTGAGAGAAGGACCCAAGCTGCTTCTCGACCAGTTGCAGGTAGACCACCAGATTGTCCGCCCGCGCGTAGAACTGGGCGTTGCCATCCTCGTCGTCGCTGAGCCGGTCCAGATAGCCCTCCAGATGGGCGATCGCCTTGCCGTACTGGCCTTCGGTCGATGGCAGGATCCAGCGGTCGTTGCTGAAGGAGAGCAGCGGATGGGCTTCGCGCAGGTCGATGTCGTCCTGGCTCTGGGTCTGGGAACGAGAAAAGTCGTTGCGCAAGGCGAGCGCGAAATCACGCAACTGTTGCAGCACGCCGAATTCCCACTCCGGCATGTTGTCCATCAGTACGCCTGGCGGCATCAGATCGTTGCTCAGATAGCCACCGCGCTTGTCCAGCAGAGTATTGGCCAGGGTAATCGCGGTGTGCACCGAGACGTAGCCCGGGACCAGCGTACGCTGCTCGCCGCTGGCATGTCGCTGGGCTTCCTTGACCGGCGCGAAGCTGTCCGGCTCGCCGCTCCAGTAGAACATCAGGATCAGCACGATGAGCACGTACACGGCCAGGGCCCGCAGTACCCAGGGCATGATGCCCTTGATCAGGGCGCCGGTACCGCGGGTCGCGGCAACGGGCATCTGGGTGATTTCCTCAGAACTCATGGCTGGCACTTCGACAAGACTACGCTCGGATGGTAACCGATCCAGCCATGACGTGTGCCTGAATCCGGGAGTCCGAAGCTGCGCAGTCCAGTGCGGTTGGCTGGATGAATCCGACGCGGTCCTCGGGCATGATCGCGTAGTGGCGGAATGACTCGCCGAGTGGGGCTGCGTAGAGGGCCAGGTGCGGAAGCACGGCCTTGGCGCGACCCTGGGCGGAGGAAGCAAGCATGGACTTCGATCAACTCGACCGCCAACTGCGCGAAAGCCTGGCCGACCTGCGCCTGAGCAACGAGGAGCGCGCCGAGCTACGCCAGATCGGCGAGGCACTCGCGCCGGACCGGATCCGCTTTCTGCGCAACCGCGCCTTCGCCCTGGTGCGCGAACTGGTGATGGATCCGGCCAGCGCCGGGCCGGCGCTGAAATGGCTTGAACAGGTGGTCCGGACCCTCGACCAGCAGTCCACGGTCCCACTCGAACCAGCCAGCGCGCACTTCAGTCCGGGCGACTCCTGCCGCCGGAAGATCCTGTCGCTGTGCCACGGCGCACGCAAATCGATCGATGTATGCGTGTTCACAATCTCCGACGATCCACTGGCGCAGGCGCTGCTCGATTGCCATCGACGCGGCTTGGCGGTGCGGGTGATCAGCGACAACGACAAGAAGTTCGACGCCGGCAGCGACGTGTTGTGGCTGCACAGGCAGGGCGTACCGGTGCGGATCGATGACAGCGAATACCACATGCATCACAAGTTCGCCCTGTTCGACCAGCGTTTGCTGCTCAATGGCAGCTTCAACTGGACCCGCAGCGCCACGACCTCGAACGAGGAGAACTTCATCGTCATCGCCCATCCGCAGCTGGTCACGGCCTTCCTGCAGGAGTTCGAGAGCTTGTGGGCGCGCTACCAGGGGCCGCGGCGCTGAGTCAGGGCAAAGGGCCCAGCCCGCAGGGCGTGCCACAGTTGTGTGAAGGCGGGAGTCGGGGTCGGGGTCGGAATCGGCATCGAAGGCTTACGCCAAAACGAATCGATTCCGATGCCGATACCGATTCCGACCCCGAAGGGAACTCGCTCTGAGCCCTCAAACTCATGCTCGCAGCATCGCCTCTGGACTCGCCCCGTCACTCCGGCCGATACACCTCGCCGCCCTGTTCGCGGAACTCGCGGGCCTTGTCGGCCATGCCCTTCTCCAAGGCCTCGGCGTCGGCCTTGACGCCCAGATCGGCGGCGTATTCGCGGACTTCCTGGGTGATCTTCATCGAGCAGAACTGCGGCCCGCACATCGAGCAGAAGTGGGCCACCTTGTGGGCGTCCTTGGGTAGCGTCTCGTCGTGGAACTCGCGTGCCTTGTCCGGATCCAGGCCGAGGTTGAACTGGTCTTCCCAGCGGAACTCGAAGCGTGCCTTGCTCAGTGCGTTGTCGCGCACCTGCGCGGCCGGGTGGCCCTTGGCCAGATCGGCGGCGTGGGCGGCGATCTTGTAGGTGATGATGCCGTCGCGCACGTCCTGCTTGTTGGGCAGGCCGAGGTGCTCCTTCGGCGTGACATAGCAGAGCATCGCGGTGCCATACCAGCCGATCATCGCCGCGCCGATCGCGCTGGTGATGTGGTCATAGCCGGGCGCGATGTCGGTGGTGAGTGGCCCCAAGGTATAGAACGGCGCCTCGTCGCACTCGCGCAGCTGCTTCTCCATGTTCTCCTTGATCAGGTGCATCGGCACGTGACCGGGGCCTTCGATCATGACCTGTACGTCGTGTTTCCAGGCGACCTTGGTCAGTTCGCCGAGGGTCTCCAGTTCGGCGAACTGGGCCGCGTCGTTGGCATCGGCAATCGAGCCCGGACGCAGGCCGTCACCGAGCGAGAAGGACACGTCGTAGGCCTTCATGATTTCGCAGATCTCTTCGAAATGCGTGTACAGGAAGCTCTCGCGATGGTGCGACAGGCACCACTTGGCCATGATCGAGCCGCCGCGCGAGACGATGCCGGTGACCCGCTTGGCGGTCAGCGGGATGTACGGCAGGCGCACGCCGGCGTGGATCGTGAAGTAGCTCACGCCCTGTTCGGCCTGCTCGATCAGGGTGTCGCGGAAGATCTCCCAGCACAACTCTTCGGCCTTGCCGCCGACCTTCTCCAGCGCCTGGTAGATCGGCACGGTGCCGATCGGCACCGGCGAGTTGCGGATGATCCACTCGCGCGTTTCATGGATGTGCTTGCCGGTCGACAGATCCATCACCGTGTCGGCGCCCCAGCGGATCGACCAGACCATCTTCTCGACTTCCTCGGCGATCGAGCTGGTGACCGCGGAGTTGCCGATGTTGGCGTTGATCTTCACCAGGAAGTTGCGGCCGATGA
>DAIMJK010000183.1:0-7473 GCA_036722245.1 Lysobacterales bacterium | reverse complement strand
GGTCATGACCGTCGGGCAGGGTCTGCGCCGCGATTCGGGCAGCGTTGGCGAAGTGCTCGCCGGCCTGGGCATAGTCCCCACGCGCCCGATTGAGAACGCCGGCGGCGTTGAGCATGAAGCCGACCCGCGGGTGATCCTCGCCGAAGGCCACCCGCAGCAGCGCCAGGGATTCCTCGACCAGCGCCTCGGCACGCTCGAGCTGCGCCGGCTCCGCCTCCGGCTGTGATCCAAGCCGGTAGTACATGTAGCCCAGATTGCCCAGCGCGGTGGCCAGATCGACCCGAATCTGCTCGGGGGGCAGCTGGCGCTGGATCGCAACCGTCTGTTCCAGGGCCACTACGGCAGCCGCGGTGTCGCCCTGCGCGTCGAGCACCAGGGCGAGTGCGTCCAGTGCTTGCGCGCGCAACTGCGGGGACGCCTCAGGCAGCGCGTCCAGCAGTGCGATTGCCCGTTCGGCGGCGTCGCGCGCCGTTTCCAGCTCGGACAGAGACACCCCGATGTTGGCCAGCTGCTTGTAGGCCAGCACCGCGCTTTCGCTCGGTGGATCGTCGGCATGCTGGAGGGCGACCGCCTGTTCGGCGGCCGCGCGGGCACCGTCGGCCTCGGCCAGATTCCAGTAGGCGGTGCTGATCACGACCAGCAGGCGGGTTCGAATCGGCCGGCTCAACGGACTGCCTTCGCCCAGTTGCAGGCGCGCCCGGTCGAGCAACTCGCGGGTACTGCTGGCGGCGGTCTGGACGCGCACCGGATCGGCCTGCTCGAACAATTGTGCCCAGAATTCGGCCGTCGCCTCGGCCCGATCGCGCTCGATCTGCAGCTGCGCGGCCTGCGCTGTGATGCGCGCGTTGCTCAGCGCCAACACCAGGGTCAGGGCGCTCAGCGCGACCAGTGCCAGTGCCGCGGTCGCCACTGGCCAACGATGGCGGCGGACGAACTTGCGAACGTGGTAAGCCAGCGTGGCGGGCCTGGCCAGCACCGGTTGCCCGTCCAGCCAGCGCTGGACATCCTCGGCCAGCGCGGCGGCCGATACATAGCGTTGCCCCGCATCGCGCGCCATCGCCTTGAGCACGATATTGTCCAGGTCCTCGGCGATCCCCGGCCTGCGGCTGGATGGCGGCGCGGTATCACTGCCGGCCAGCTGATCGGCCATCTCGCGCAGCGTGGTGTGCTCGAAGCGATAGGGCAGGCTGTCGGTCAGCAAGCGATACAACAGCACGCCGAGCGCGTACACGTCGCTGAGCGTGCTTGGCGAGTAACCCTCGATCTGTTCCGGACTGGCGTATTGCGGGGTCAGCGGGCGACCGCCTTCGTGCATCGTGGTGTCGCCGCTCTGGCCCGGATCAAGCAGGCGGGCGATACCAAAGTCGAGCAGCTGGACGTCGCCGGCGGGCGTGACCAGGATGTTGGCCGGCTTCAGATCGCTGTGCACGACCAGGTTCTGGTGCGCGTGCTGGACCGCGTCGCAGATGCTGACGAACATCTCCAGCCGTCGGCGCTGATCACATTGCTGGCGGTCGCAAAAGTCGTCCAGCGGCAGCGCGCCTTCGAGGAAGGGCATCACCAGATAGGGGCGCCCGTCATCGCTGAAGCCACCGCCGATGATGCCGCAGATATGGCGGTGGTTGAGTCGGCCGAGGATTTGCCTCTCGCGCAGGAAGCGCCGCAGCGCGGCCTCACTGACCAGCCCGCGCCGGACCAGCTTGATCGCCACCCGTTGATCGAAGCTGCCGTCGGCGCGCTCGGCCAGATAGACTGCGCCCATTCCGCCAGCGCCGATCAGCTGCAGGACCCGAAATTCGCCGAGTCTGCGCTGCAGCATATCGTCGGACGCAAGCTCGGGATGGTCGGGAACGATCGTGGCCTCGATCTGGGTTTCGTCGCAGTTGCCGGTAGTGCCTGGCGTATCATCCGCGCAGTCGGCAGGCAACAGCGGGCCATCGACGTCACCTGCTTCCAGCAGCGATTCGAGTTCGGCACGCACCTTTGGATCCGGACAGGCTTGATCCAGCCAGGCCGACCGTTGGGAGGTCGGAATCTCGCTGGCCGCGTTGTACAGAGCGCGTAGCTGCTGCCAAAGCTCGGGAGTCATTGTGGCTGCCAGAGGTCGGAACACAGTCGGGTTTGCACGAAGAGTCTAACGCGCTGGCCGAGCTTGAAGTTGGGAGTTGGGAGTTGGGAGTTGGGAGTTGGAAGTCGGGGTCGGGGTCGGAATCGGTATCGGAATCGAGAGCGACGGGTTGAGCTTTGGTCTCGGCAACGATTCGAGCTGTATCTGGCAGTCATTACGAACGGCGGCGTAGCGACACGATTCACGACGCGGAAGCCGGACATGTCGGGCAAAAGATCGATACCGATTCCGATTCCGACCCCGACCCCGAGCACAGCAACTCCCGCGCGCCGGCCGAGTTGCCTCAGCAAACGACCAGTTCTCCTGCTCTGCTCTCCTTTGTGTCCTTTGTGTCCTTTGTGGTCAATCCGCTCTTCAGCTCTTCGCGATCGCGGCCAACCCGCTCAGCGACCCTCGAAGCGCAGCGCCGGATCGGACAGGGGAACGATCGCGACCGGGCCGCGGCGCCACGGTGCTTGCGGTTGGCTGCGATCGTAGCTGTCGACTGTAACGACGGCCTGTGAAGCGCCGTCGAAGCCGAACTGGATGCTGCCGGCGTCGACAAAGTTGGTCGGTGCGAACGGACAATCGGGGCAGAAGCCCTCGAAGCTCCACATCGTCAGCGTCTCGCTGGCGCTGTTGACGCCCTGGCCGAGGGTCCAGCGTGGCTGCTGCTCGGCATCGTAGAAATACAGGATCGCGACGCGCAAATCGTCGTCGCTATGGACGCTGATCCCCCAGCCTGGCTCGTTGACGTCGTACCAGGCGCCGGTGCGCTCGGGCAGCGCAAAGCCGGGCAGATCGGTCAGCGGTTGGACCGGCTCGCTACCGCTGCGATCACCGATGCGCCAGTCGAAGCTGCCACTGCGTGCGGTATCGAAACGCAGCCGCAACTCGCCGACCGTGACTGGCTGCGGCGTCCTGCTTTGCGGATCCCAGCTAAAGCGCAGCAGATCGGCGCGCCAGTCTTCGGCATAGGGACCGGAGGCCAGATACCAGATGGGTCGACCATCGTCTTCATAGGTGTACCAGAGCGCGAACATGTTCGGGCCGGAGAACTGCAGATCAAAACCGTGACCGCTGCGGGCCGGGTTGAACCACAGCCCGGCGCGCGGGCGCAAGCTGGTCGATTGCGGGTCGGTCGGGTCCGAGCCCTGGCGCAACTCGATCGCGTCGTAGACACCATCGCCGTCGCGGTCGAGTGCCAGACGCGTGCCCAAGCCGGCCGGGACCAGCGTCCAGCTTTGCCGATCGCTGTCGCTGGAGAGCGCCTGCAGTTGTGCCGCAGTCAATGCGGGGCTGCCGTCAGATGGTGTGAAGCTGGCGCTGGCCGGGTCGTACAGATAGCCCAGCGCGCCGCGGCGGGCGATAAGGTCCAGCCGCGCCGAGGTGGCCAGATCCAGCATGGTCTGCAGGGCTTCGATGGGTCGCTCGGCGCCGAAACTGCGCTGATGGCCGACCGCGGCGTGGGCATCCTTTGACGGTGGCGCCGTATTGCCGAGTGGCGGATTGGCGTCGCTGGGGAAATCCGAGCCGCCGAAGGCGAGCATCAGCGCGACCATGTCGGCGACATCCTGATCTGAACCCATCGAGAAGGCACGGGCGGACAGGAAGCGGCTGATCGAGTCGACCGAGCCGTCATGGAGGAAGCCGAATCCGGCGGTACTGTCTGTGCGCCCCAGTTCGAAGCCGACCTTGTCGTACTGGTTGCGCAGGTGCGGCACCTTGAGCGAGACGTTGGTCGAGCCATCGATACTGACGATGCCCAGATGGTTCTCGCCATTGGGACCGTGCGGCATCACGCTGCCGCCGGCCGAGAAGGCGCCGAAGCCGATGAACAGCGGGCCGTTGGCGGCCATGCCGGTCGGCAGGGTATGGCAGGCAGCGCACTGGAAGGGTGCGTCCAGCAGCCCGCGGGTGTACCGGTTCAGCGCGCGCTGCGCGTTGCCGACGCCGAGCGACTGGCCGGCCATCGCGAAGCGGCCCGAGGTGTAGTGGTTCGGCAAGGGCACCGCGGTGGGCAGGCTGTTGTCCAGATTGCGATAGGGGTTGGGCGGGAAGTGAATGGTCGCGAGGAAGTCCTTGAAGGCTTGCATCTCGCTGGCGGTCAATGGCGCGTCGGCGCCGAGCAGGCCGGGGAAGGCTGGATTGAAGGCCTCGATGCCGGCCCGGTCGCCGCGCCAGTGGAAGGGCTCATGACCGATGATGTCCTGCAGCGTCTGGGTCGTCATCGGGCCCTTCATCGCATGAAAGTCCTCGCAGGCGCGGCCGAGCTGGGTCACGCAGTTCTGATCAAACGGTGCTGGCGCGTGGGAAGGGTCGCCGAGGTCCCAGGCAAGCCGATCGATACGGGCATCGACGTGGCAGGAAGCGCACGAGGCCTGACCCAGGCCGGAGGTGCGATGGGCGTCGTACAGCAAGGGTCGACCGGCGCGGATCGCTTGCGGCAGCGGGTTGAAGACCGGCATGCGCTCGACTTCGGCCAGGCTGTCCAGATCGATCGTCGACAGGCTGGCCTCGAACTGATTCCATACGTACATGCGCCGCTTGCTGTCGTCGATCGCCAATCCGATCGGGCCCTCGCCAACGCTGATCGGGGCACCGATGCGCGAGCCGCTGGCGTCGATCGCGATGACGTTGTTCGAGCCCATCCCGGCGATCCAGCCGCGTGCACCATTGGCTTCCCAGACCAGCGCGCGCGGATCGGCGATTGCCTGCAGGCGGGTCGCCAGATCGGTGCGCGGGCCGCTGTAGTCGAGTTGCGGGTTCAGATCGACCCACTGCCGGTTGCCGCTGGTCGTATCGACCTTGGCCAGCTGCACTCGCACAAAACGACCGTTCAGCACCGGCTCGAAACGGATCTCATTGGTCGCGTCGGTGCCGATCAGGTGCAGCGCGCCGGACTGCGGATGGACCGCCAGCTGCATGCCGATATTCAGCAGCCCGCTGTGATAGCTCACTGTCAGGCTCTGGCTGTCGATCACCGCGATGTCGTGATCAGCCAGATCCCAGCCGGTGATCCGGCCCGAAGCGGCGGCCAGATCGCCGGACACCATCTCGGTCCAGTCGCCGTCGTTGTCATCCATCCAGCGGCCTTGCGCATCCTTGCGCACGATCAGTCCGACCGGCGGCGGTGTCGCCCTGGCATCCATCGGTGGATCGAAGCCGTCGCCGGCGTTCGGCGGCGGATTCACGCCGCCATAAGGGCCGCGCGGATCGCTGACCACGTTCGGGATCGCGACGATGTCGTCTTCCAGCCCGCCGCCGAGGATCGTGCTGGCATTACCGGACTCGAAGATCGCCGCGTACACACGGCTGCCGTCGGCACTGACCGCCAGCGCGCGCGGATCCTCACCGGCGATCGCCACATCGATCGGCGCCGCGCTCAGATCGGCCAGGTCAAAGACCTGCACCGTGTTGACCGCCGAGGCGCTGACGAAGGCGCGCGAGCCGGCGAAGACGACGTCGAAGGGTTCATCGGCCGTTGCCAGTGTCATCCGGACCCGCCGTGCCGGTACATCGATGATGCTGACCGAATCGGAGATGTGGTTGACCGCCCACAATTCCTCGTTGCTGCGAAAGCGCACCGAGACCGGATCGATGCCGACCTGCACATGCCCCACCGCAATCGCCGCGCCGGTGCTGACATCAAACAGCTGAACCCGCTGATCGGCGCTGTGCGCCACCGCCAGCAAGCGTCCGTCCGGACTGATGTCGAGCGCCCGGATCGGGTGATTCTCGAAGTTCACAAAAGGTAGGTCACTGGCCCGCGCGGCAAGTGCAAGGCATGCGAGCAGGAACAACGAAGCAAAGCGCAGCAGCATCGCGGGCGTCCGTTTGTGTACGTGGGGATAGCATAGCCGTCTTGACGTGCGTCAATGTGTATCGGGATGTAGCGGGAGGGAGGGCCCAGTAAAAGCAGGGCCCAGGGCTCAGGGCCCAGAGAAGCGTCGAGCCCTGGGCACTTCTGGACCCTACACCCGCCCTGTACCTCGGGCCCTGCTTTACTGGGCCCTGGGCCCTGGGCCCTAGGGCCTGTGCCCTGCTCTACCTGTGTACGGTCCCTGCTTACTGGGCCCTGGGCCCTGGGCCCTGAGCCCTGGGCCCTGCTCCACTGGGCCTCGTTCTCCTGGGATCGTGCTCTATCTGTGTACGGTCCCACTCTCCTGCGCAATCGGCTCATCGGTGATGGCGCGGCGGGCGAGGCGGGCTTCCCGGTGGGCAATGTAGATGGTCGAGGCGAAGATGATGCTGGCGCCGACAATGGTGTAGTGACTGATGCCTTCGTCGAACAACCACCAGGCGAGTATGGCGACCACCGGCAGCTGGACGAAGTTGATCGGTGTCAGCGCGGAGACGTCGCCGCGCTTGTAGGCCTCGGTCAGCAGCATGTGGCCGGCGGTGCCGAGGAAGCCGGTCAGCACCAGCCAGCCCCACACCGGTGCGCTCGGCCATATCCAGTAGGGCAGGGCAGGCAGCAGCGACAGCGGGGTCATGATCAGGACCATCCAGATCACGATGGCCTCGGCCGGCTCGGTGCGTGAAAGGAACTTGATCGTGATCGCCGCACTTGCCGCCAGCGCGGCGGACAGCACCGCGATCAGCACCGCCGGTGACATCGTCGTGGTCCACGGCCGAACGATGATCAGCACGCCGATGAAGCCGATGATGACCGCGCTCCAGCGCCGCATGCGCACGACTTCACCGAGCACCAGCACCGCGCCGATGGTGACGAACAAGGGCGTCGCGTAGCTCAGCGCGATCGCCTGGCCCAGCGGCAGATGGACCAGGGCCCAGAAGCCCGACAGCATCGCGCCCAGGCCGATGATGCAGCGCAGGAAGTACAGTCCGAAGCGATTGGTGCGCAGCGCGCGCAGGCCGGTGCCGCGACGGAGCAGAAACAGAGCGAAGAACAGACCGAAGAAGTTGCGAAAGAACGCAATCTCGAAGGCGTGCAACTCGTCCGATGCCAGCCGGATCGTGACCGCCATGCCGGCGAACATCAGTGTGCTGCCGAGCATCAGCCAGAATGACAACGCGGCCGAGGTCATCGGCACCGACGAAGTCTTGCCAAAGACAGAGCGGAGGGCTGAGGGCCGAGGGCTGAGGGGCCAGGAGAGCAGGGCCCAGGGCTCAGGGCCGAGGGCCCAGAAGCGCCAGGTCGCACTGGGGCGATCTGGACTCCTTCAGGGCGACCGTTGCGGTCGCTGCCGTACCGGCCGCGCCGGCTCACGACAGCTGGACGGGAGTTTGCGGCTGGTAGTTCGGGTGCCGGTGCTCGCACACGACTGTCGTGTAAATGCCACCGCGAACGTTCCAGATGCCGGTCAGGCGCATGAACCATGGATCGGTGGTGGCCACCAGAT
>DAIMJK010000182.1:0-7511 GCA_036722245.1 Lysobacterales bacterium | reverse complement strand
AGCGGCCGCCGGCGCGTTGCGGTGGCGGGCGAAGATCGGGGTTCCGCGCGCGCTCGGGACCGCGCGACTGCTGGTCATGGCCCCGGCCTGGCTGGCTGTCCCTTGCCCGGTACTTCCGGGCTAAAGTATCGATCCGCCCCGCTCTGGAGCCGACCGTGTCTGTCCGCAACTTCCGTACGCTCTCCGCCCGTCGCTGGATCAGTGCATCCGTCATCGCGCTGCTCGCCTGCTGCCTGGGCAGCACCGCCAGCGCCGCCCGGCCGAAGGCCGATGGTCCGATTTCGCCGCAGGCGCGGGCGGCTGCCTGGGCGCAGCATCAGGCGATGGAGGCGGCGTCGCCCTATCGCGGTCTGGCCTGGCGCAGCATCGGGCCAACGGTGCAGGGCGGTCGGGTGGTCGACATCGAATCGGTGCCGGGGCAGCCCTACACCTTCTATGTTGCCTATGCGTCGGGCGGCGTCTGGAAGACGACCAACAACGGTGGCAGTTTCGAGCCGCTGACCGATCGACTGCCGAACACGATCAGCGGCGATCTGGCGGTTGATCCGTCGGCGCCGGAGACGCTCTGGCTGGGCGCTGGCGAACCGAACGCGGCGCGCTCGAATTATGGCGGTCATGGGGTGTTTGTCAGTCGTGACGGCGGCGCCAGCTTTGAAGCCAAGGGGCTGGCCGACGCCGATCGCATCGCCCGTATCCTGGTCGATCCGCGTGATGGCCGGCGGGTGCTGGTCGCGGCGGCCGGCAAGCTCTATTCCACCGGCGGCAGTCGCGGCGTGTACTTGAGCGAGGACGGCGGGGACAACTGGCGCCAGGTGCTGGCGGGGCAGGGCGAATGGACCGGCGCGACCGACCTGGTCATGCATCCTGACAATCCGGACATCGTTTACGCCGCGCTGTGGGAGCGCAAGCGCACGCCCTGGAACTTTACCGAGGCCGGCCCTGGCAGCTCGGTCCACAAGAGCACCGACGGCGGCCGCAGCTGGACCCGGCTGGACGGTTTTCCGAGCGGGCCGGGCATTGGCCGGATTGCGCTGGATATCGCCCGCTCGCAGCCGGACACGCTGTACGCCTCGATCGACCTGTGGCGCGAGGTACCGGCCGAGCTGCAATACAGCGGCGACCGGCCGCTGTCGCCCAAGCGGCTGCGCCAGATGAGCAAGGACGAGTTCCTGCGCCAGGATCCGGAGGAGCTGGAAGGCTTCATCCGCAGCAGCGACCTGCCGGAGCAGATCACCGCCCAGAGCCTGCTGGACGATGTGCGCAATGATGTGGTGAGTCTGGATCAGCTGCGGCGCAGGCTGGAGGATGCCAATTCGGCCCTGTTCGACAATGACAGCTGGGGGCTGACCGTGTGGCGCTCGGACGATGCCGGCGGCGCCTGGCGCCAGACCCACGAAGCGCCGCTGCGCGATGTGGTCTACAGCTTCGGCTATTACTTTGGTCAGATCCGGGTCGATCCGGCCGATCCGGAGCGGGTGTACGCCCTCGGCGTGCCGCTGATCGTGTCCGACGACGGCGGCGTCAACTGGAGCGGATACCCGAATCACCGCGACGTGCACGTCGATCACCATGCGCTGTGGATCGACCCGAACTACCCGCAACGGATCGTGCTGGGCAACGACGGCGGGGTCGACATCAGCTTCGATCATGGCGTCACCTGGCGCCGCATGGACGGCCAGCCGGTGGGCCAGTTCTACACCATTTACGCCGACATGGCCGAGCCCTACAACGTCTACGGCGGAACGCAGGACAACGGCACGATGAAGGGTTCGTCGACCACGCGCTGGGAGCTGGGCGAGGAGTGGAGCTTCATCGGCGGCGGCGACGGCATGTATGTGGCGGTCGACGACGAAGGCGGCTACACCTATACCGGCTACCAGTTCGGCAACTACAACCGGCGCGATCGCGACGGCAAGCGGATCGAAGTGCGACCGCGCACGCCGCTGAGCGAGGCGCCGCTGCGCTACAACTGGAACACGCCGGTGATCCTGTCGCCGCACAATCCGCAGGTGCTCTATTTCGGTGCCAGCCGGCTCTATCGCTCGATGGACAAGGCGCACAGCTTTGTCCCGATCAGCCCTGAGCTGAGCACAGCCACCGAGCGCGGCAACGTGCCCTTCGGCACGATCACCACGGTCAGCGAATCACCGCTGCGCTTCGGACTGCTGGCGGTCGGCACCGACGATGGCCATGTCCATGTCAGCCGCGATGGCGGCGGCAACTGGCAGGCGGTCGATGGCAAGCTGCCGGCGCGCCGCTGGGTCAGCCGGGTCGAGCTGTCGCGGCATGTCGAGAATCGGCTGTATCTGAGCCTGAACGGCTATCGCCAGGACGACGATCGGGTCTATCTGTATGTGAGCGAGGATCTGGGCCGCAACTGGCGCTCGATCGCCTCCGGCCTGCCGGCCGAACCGGTCAACGTGATCCGCGAGGATACGGTCAATCCGGAGCTGCTGTACGTCGGCACCGACCGCGGCGTCTATGTTTCGATTGATCGCGGCAACAGCTGGGCGACGCTCGACGGCAACCTGCCGAACGTGCCGGTGCACGACCTTTTCGTCCATCCGCGCGACCGCGAACTGATCGCCGGCACCCACGGCCGCAGCGCGTGGATAATCGACGTGCTGCCGCTGCAGGAGCTGAGCGAGGCCGTCCGGGCCAAGCCGGCCCACCTGTTCTTCATCGATCCGGTCCAGGCCGAGCGCGACTGGCGGCGCCGGCGCGACGGCTGGTTCGACCGCCCCGAATATCTGCCGCAGATGGCCGGCAGCTACTGGGCGGCGCAGGCCGGCGAGGTGCGCTTCACCCTGCTCGACGAGCACGGCAGCGCGCTGGCCAACTTCAGCCGCAGCGGTAGTGCGGGGCTGAACTCCTTCGAGTGGGATCTGGCGCTTGAGCGCGATCTGGTGCTGGCGGCCGAGGCAGTCGCGCTGGAGAAGCTGGACGAAGACCAGCGCGATCAGCTCGCACATCGCCGCTACAGCGAATCGGTGCGCCTGGGGCATCGGCTCTATCCGCTGCCGGGCAAATACCAGCTGCGTATCGAAGCCGGCGAGGCCAGCCACGAGACCGGGCTTGAGATCAAGCCGCCGAAGGCTCGCGATGCCCGCTACACACCGAAATACAAGCTGCGTGGCGAGGATGGCAAGAGCACCCGCAGCCAGCCCGGTCCGCTGCCGCATCCCCGCGCCAACAGCCGCGCCCGGCCTTGGACCCTGCCTGGGAAGTGAGGTTGGTGAAAGCAAGCGCATTCAAGGTGCAGCGGTACTCCTTCGTCCTGAAAGGCTTTTCAGGCTTTCGGGATACGGCGTACGCGCGGCATACTGGAGACCCGACCGGATTTTGCTGATGAGTGCCACCTTGTTGATCCTGCGCGCGGCCAGCTTTGCCGCGCACAAGCACAGTGCCCAGCGGCGCAAGGACGCCGCGGCCTCGCCCTACATCAACCATCCGTTGGCGCTGGCGCGGGTGCTGGCCGAGGAAGGTGGCATAGAGGATCCGGTGGTTCTGGCCGCCGCCTTGCTGCACGACACGGTCGAGGACACCGATACCACGCACGAAGAGCTGGTCGAGGTCTTCGGCAGTGAGGTGGCTACGGTTGTGGCCGAGGTCACCGATGATCGTTCACTGCCCAAGCCCGAGCGCAAACGGCAACAGATCCTGCACGCCGCGCACGCCTCGCCGGCGGCCAAGCTGGTCAAGCTGGCCGACAAGATCTGCAACCTGCGCGACCTGGGTGAGCATCCGCCGCACGACTGGCCAGTGACCCGCCGGCAGGAATACTACGACTGGGCACGCGAGGTCATCGAAGGGGTTCGAGGCGTGCATCCGAAGCTGGAGGATGCCTTCGACCGCGCCTATGCGGCGCGGCCGTGAGGTCGGCCCCGCGAGCACACGCTTGTGGCTTCTGCTTTCGCAATCACGGCCCGCGGCTCCAGCTTGCGCCCGGGATCCCGATTCTGGACGCTGTTATGCGCGGGGCCAGCTGGACTGAGGTAGCATCCCCAGCGGTCTGTCTCCTTGCCCTGCGGAAACTTGTCGATGATCCGATCCTGCTTGCGTGATGCCTTGCTGCTGTTCGCGGTACTGACTGCGTTGCCGGTGTTTGCGATGGCGGAGGAGAAGCATCCGGGCATGCGCGAGTTTGCCAGTGAGCTGGCGGCTGGCGATGCGGCGCGGGAGGCCGCTTTTCTGGCGGTGCTGGAGCAGGCCTCGTACAAGGAAAGCATCATCGCTGCGATGACACGGCCGGCCGAAGCCAAGCCCTGGTACAAGTACCGACCCATCTTCATCACCGACGCCCGCATTGACGGCGGCCGGCGCTTCATGGCCGAGCATCTGGAACTGCTCGAGCAGGCCGAGTCGACCTACGGCGTGCCGAAGGAATTCATCGTTTCCATCATCGGGGTGGAGACCTCCTATGGTCGGATCACCGGCAGCTACCGCGTGCTCGACGCGCTGACCACGCTGGCCTTCTACTACCCGCGGCGGGCCCCGTATTTCCGGGGTGAGCTGGGACGCTTCCTGCGCCTGCCGATAGATCATGGGATCGATCTGGCGCTGACCGAGGTCAAGGGCTCCTATGCCGGTGCGATGGGCTGGGGCCAGTTCATGCCTACCAGCTACGCAACCTGGGCGGTCGACGGCGATGGCGATGGCACGATCGATCTATGGGGATCGGTGGCCGACATCACCGCCTCGGTCGCCAACTACCTGCGTGACCATGGCTGGGAAGCCGGCGGGCCAGTCAAGCAGTTGCTGCAGCCGATCCCAGGCGCGCGTGAGATCAAATGGGAGGGTGCCGATCCGGTCTATCCGCTGGCGCAGCTGGTGGAATGGGGCTATCAACCCGAGAACGTGGCCGATCCGGACCGCCTGAGCGCGCTGCTGACCCTTGAGCTCGAAGACGGCCACGAGTACTACGCAACCTACGCCAACTTCAAGGTGATCACCCGCTACAACCGCTCGCCGCTGTACGCGATGGCTGTCACCCAGCTGGCCGAGGCGATCGCGGCAGGCCAGACTGCTTCCGAACCATGAGTGCAGCGACCTTGCGACGGGCGTCGGTGCTGGTGCTGGCGCTGCTGCTCTCTGCCTGCGTCAGCAAGCCACGCAAGGGGCAGCCACCGGCAGCGAGTGCGCCACCACCTGCCGCTCCGGTGTACGAACCCATCGACGGACCGCCCACGGTGCCCTTCGATGTCGAGCGCATTCCCGAGCCGGTGCCACGGGTGGAGCCGCGCAGCCGCTATGGCAACCACAGTCCCTACGTGGTGCTGGGCAAACGCTACACGGTCATGGACAGCGCACGCGGCTATGTGGAGCGCGGCGTGGCGTCGTGGTACGGCACCAAATTTCATGGTCGCTTAACGTCCAGTCGCGAGCCATACGATATGTTCGCCTTCACTGCCGCGCACAAGAGCCTGCCGCTGCCGAGCTATGCCCGCGTCACCCATCTGGGCAATGGCCGCAGTGTGGTAGTGCGGATCAATGACCGCGGTCCCTTCGTCGGCGACCGGATCATCGACCTGTCCTATGCAGCGGCGGTCAAGCTGGGAGTCCACATCACCGGCACGGCGCCGGTGGAAGTGCGGGTACTGAATCCGGAAGGCGCCGCCGAACTTGGCGGCAGGAACTATCTGCAGGTCGGTGCCTTCAGTGAGCGGGTCAATGCCAAGGCGCTCGCCGATCGATTGCGGCAGGCTGGAATGGGACCGGTGAAGCTGGTTCGCAGCCGCAGTCAGGGGCGCCGGATATACCGCGTGCGGCTGGGACCGTATGCGCAGGAAAATGAGCTGCTCGCGGCCGATCAGGGCTTGCGGGCGATCGGAATCACGCCGGTGCGGATCCACAGATCGCGCTGAGCCCAAGGGAATAGTCACGACATATGCGATTTCTAAGCGTACTGCTGTTCTGCTTTGTCTCCACCGCCCAGGCCCAGACGCCCGCAGTGCCGAGCCCGGCCGTGCCCACGCCGACGGCCGCGCTGCCCCCACCGCCTACTTTCGAGGTGGCCAGTACGATCCTGATGGACTACACCACCGGCCAGATTCTGGCCGGGCAGGAGCCGGATGCGCGAGTGGAGCCGGCCAGCATCACCAAGGTGATGGCGGCCTATACCTTTTTCCGCGAGATCGAAGCCGGCCGGCTCAAGCTTGATGAGCAGGTACGGATCAGCGAGAACGCCTGGCAGCGAGGCCTGGGTGGCTCGCGAATGTTCGTCAAGGCCGGCTCCACGGTCACGGTGGAGGAATTGTTGCTGGGCCTGATGGTGCAGTCGGGCAACGACGCCGCCGTCGCGCTGGCCGAGCACGTGGCAGGCAGCGAAGAGGCCTTCGTGGCGATGATGAACACCGAGGCCCAGCGGCTTGGTCTGAAGGGCAGCAATTTCAGCAACGCGCCGGGTCTGCCGGGCCCCGATCACTATTCCACCGCGCGCGATATCGCCGAACTGGCGCGGGCGATGATCCGCGATTTTCCGCAGTACTACGCCTGGTATTCGATCCGCGAGTACACCTACAACGGCATCCGTCAGTACAACCGCAATGCCCTGCTCGGGCGCGACGAGACCGTCGACGGCATCAAGACCGGGCACACCAGTGCGGCCGGCTATTGCCTGGTCAGCTCGGCCAAGCGTGGCGAGGCGCGGCTGATCGCGGTGGTGATGGGCTCCAAGAGCGAGGAAACCCGCACCCAGCAGAGCCAGGCGCTGTTGAACTACGGCTTCCGCTTTTTCGAAACCCATCGCCTGTACCCGGCCGAGCAAGCGCTCAGCACGCTGCGGCTGTGGAAGAGCGAGGCCGAGCAGGCCCAGGTCGGGCTGGCCGAGCCGCTCGATCTGGTCGTCCCCCGCGCCAGCTACGAGCGTCTGGATGCGACGATGGACCTGCCCAAGTATCTGATTGCGCCGCTGAGCAAGGGTCAGGTCATCGGTCAGCTGAAGGTGCGGCTGGACGGTGAACTGCTGGCCGAACGACCGCTGATCCTGCTTGCCGATGCGCCCGAGAGCGGCTGGTTCTCGCGCGCCTGGGACGGTTTCTGGCTCTGGTTCGAGGACGACGCCTGATGACCCAGCTTGACGACGACAAGGGCTTCGATTTTCCCTGCGAGATCCCGCTGATCGGCTTCGGCCCGGCCGGCCCGGAATTTGCCGAGGCCGTCCAGAACGCCCTGAAAGAGGCCGGCGGCCAGCGCACCGCCTCGGCCATCACCACCCGCGCCTCTTCAGCGGGCCGCTGGCAGTCGATCACGGTACCGGTTTGGGTTCAGGATCGGGCAGAACTGGAGCGGTTGTACGCGGCGATGGCGGAGGTACCGGGGATAAGGGGGCGGCTCTAGGTTTTCAGTTCGGGCAGGAAAGGGCCGTTTTACGTTTCAGGTTTTACGTTTTACGTAAGAGCCAAAAGCCCGTCGTCTCCAGTCGAGTGCACGCATCCTGCATCGGTGTACGCTCTTGACGTAAAACGTAAAACGTAAAACGTAAAACGTAAAACGTAAAACGTAAAACGTAA
>DAIMJK010000181.1:0-7521 GCA_036722245.1 Lysobacterales bacterium | reverse complement strand
CCGTGGATCGCGCTGGTCGGGGTGCCGATGACGCTGTTGGCGACGTCCCTTGCGATCATCGCGCCAGCGCTGGCCGATTGGCCCCTGCAGTTGGCTGCACTGTCGCTGCAGCCGTTGTGGTGGCTGACTGAACAGATCGGCGGCGGTCAGGCGCCAGTGGCCACGGCGGCGCCCGGACTGCTGGCGGTCGTCCTGGCCAGTCTGGGCGTGGCCTGGTTGTTTGCCCCGGCCGGCGTGCCCGGAAGGACTTGGGCACTGCTGCTGTGGTTGCCGCTGTTGTGGCCGGCCGTGCCGCGACCGGCAACCGGCGAGTTGTGGCTGGATGTGCTCGATGTGGGCCAGGGTCAGGCCATCGTCGTGCGCACGCGGACCCACAGTCTGCTGCTCGACGCCGGGCCGGCGGCGCCGCAGGGGATGGATACCGGCGAGTCCATCGTCGTGCCCAGCCTGCGTCATTTCGGGCTGACCAGGCTGGACCGGCTGCTGATCAGTCACGGCGACAACGACCACGCCGGAGGGCGTCGGGCGGTCATCGCCGCGATGCAGCCGGACCGCGTCGACGCCCAGTTGGGTGAGGCCGAGGACGGCGTCGGGCTGTGTCAGCGTGGCCAACGCTGGGACTGGGACGGGGTGGAGTTCGAGGTCCTGCATCCGCCGGAGCATTTTCCGTACCTCAAGAATGAAAGCTCCTGCGTGCTGCGGATCAAGGATGCGAGCGGGGTTCGGGTGCTGATTCCGGGCGACATCGGCAGCCTGATCGAACAGCGGCTGGCGCGCGAGCAGCCCGCCGCGATCGCCGCCGACGTGCTGATCGCCGCCCACCACGGCAGCAACAGTTCATCGAGCACGGTATTTCTGGAAGCGGTCGCGGCGAGCGAGGTGATCTACTCGGCCGGCTGGGGCAACCGTTTCCGGATGCCGCGGCCCGAGGTGCTGCAGCGGGTGGCGCAGACCGGCGCGCGGCAGTGGAGCACCGCGCACAGTGGTGGGCTGCAGTTGCGCAGCGATGGCTCGGGCGGCCTTACGATCCGCAGCGTACGGGAAGAATCGCCGCGACCCTGGCGCGGCAAGGATCTGGGCCCGCCGTGCGCGGAAGGCTCCGAGTTGATGGCTTGCTCAGTGCGCTGAGGAAAGCAGCCGCTGCACCGGACTGGGCAGGCCGAGACCGGCCAGTTCGTTGTCCGCTATCCACAGCTGCTGGTCGATCTCGGCCAGTTGCGCCGCTTTGCACCGCGCAAGCTGCAGCCGCCACGGCTGGACCTGCAGCCGGTAGTGGCTGAAATCGTGGACGAAACTGGGCAGGGCCTCGCTGTGGTCCAGCGTGTGACCGCGCCGGCTGCACCACTCAGACAGCGTTGCGGCAGCCGCTTCGCCGGCTTCCGGATCAAGCCAATCCAGCTCCGGCAATGACCACAAGCCGCCCCAGATGCCGCTCGGCGGCCGACGCTCCAGCAGCATGCGGCCGGTGCTGTCGCGCAGCCACAGCATGCTCAGCTGGCGCAAGGGTCTGGTCTTGCGCGGTTTGGCAGTCGGCAGGCTCGCGATGCTGCCCTGCGCTCGCGCAAGACAGCCGGTGGCCAGCGGGCAGCGCTCGCAGGCCGGCTTGCCGCGGGTGCAGACGGTCGCACCCAGATCCATGATCGCCTGGGTGTAGTCAGCCGCCCGCTGGGTGGGGGTCTGGGCCTGGGCGATGGTCCAGTAGCGACGCTCGACCGCCGACTCGCCGGGCCAGCCTTCGATCGCGAAGCAGCGCCCCAGCACTCGCCGGACGTTGCCATCGAGGATCGCGACCGGCCGATTGTAGGCCTGCGCCAGGATCGCTCCGGCGGTGGAACGACCGATACCGGGGAGCGCAAGCAGCGCGTCGAAATCAGCCGGCAAGTCGCCCTGATGGCGTTCCCCGCAGAGCTGGGCGGCACGATGCAGATTGCGACCGCGGCTGTAGTAGCCAAGCCCGGCCCAGAGCGCCAGCACCTCGTCCACGCTCGCCGCGGCCAGGCTGGGCAAGTCCGGGAAGGCGGCCAGAAAGCGCTGGTAGTAGGGAATGACCGTGCGAACCTGGGTCTGTTGCAACATGATCTCGGCCAGCCAGACGCGGTACGGCATACGCGGCTGTTGCCAGGGCAGGTCATGGCGGCCGTGAACGTCGTACCAGGCCAGCAGGGCAGGTGCGATCAACACTTTGTCGGTTTCGCCGGTCATCGAATCGGAGTTGGAGTCACTGCGGCGCCGGCTCGGCGTCGGTGCTGGTGGCATCGGCTGGCAGGTCGCGGGTCAGCCGCAATCCCTCGATCTTCAGACCGTCGGCGCCCTCGTAGTCCAGCCGCAACTCGGCCAGGCGATCATCCGCGGTCGGTCCCAACGGCCATCGCGCCGTGCCTTCGATGCCGTCGCCGCTGATCTGCGCCTTGATGTCGGTATCGAAGCCTTGCTCGCCGCTCAGGACCAGTCCAATCTGCAGCGGGCCCTTCAGCGGCAGGCCCAGTTGCTCGCCGATCCAGCCCGCATCGGCCATCTCCAGATCGGCCTGACCGCGCAGCCCGCCGGCAGGCAGATAGGACAGGTCCAGCGTGCCGTCGATGCGCACTGCCTCGTCGTTGCCATCGATCGGGCCGAAGGCCATGGCCAGATCGGCAGCGGCCACGCGCAGACTACCGCTGCTGTCCTCGGCCCGGCCGCGAAGGTTCAGACCCAGCCGGTAGCCTTGGGCGAGCACGGCCAGGTCCAGCCGCAACGGCGCGCCGGCGGCGACCGGATCCAGATCGAAGAAATCGAGCTCGAACAGCGGTGTGGCGGCAGTGGCAGGCGTGTCATCGGAGACTGCTGACGCGTCGCCGGCTGCGGTCTGCCGGTCGACAGCTGTCTGGACGTCGGCGCCCGTCTCTTCATCGACGCGAGCCTCGTCGTCTGCGCCGGTTTCCGCTTCGGCCTCGTCTTCGGTCGGCGCCGGTTGGACCACCGGCCCGTAGTAGCGCACCCGGCGCAAACTCAGTCCCCGTGCCAGCTCGGGCCATTGCAGTGTCGGCTTTGGCGGGCCGGTCGACCACAGCGCCAGCCAGTCGTCCAGCACCGGTCCGCTCTGCAGGTCGATACCGCTCAGGGCGATCCGGCCCAGTGGCGGCGGGCGGGTCCACAGGCTCTGCCACGGCAACTCCACATCGACCGTCTCGATGCTTGCCAGCTCACGGCCGGCGAGGTCGTGCAGAGACACCTCACGCAGGGCCAGACGCGGAGCCGGAACGACGATCAAGCGGGTCGGCTGAGTGCTGTCGAGCTCCAGGCCAGCACTTTCGCGCACGGTCTGGCGCAGGATCGACAGCACCGTGGCCGGATCGAGCAGCCACCATGCAAACAGTGCCGGCATGCCGAGCAGCAACAGCACTATTGGCAGCCAGATGCGCCAGCGCCGTCGGCGTGGCTTGCCGCTCGCTGGCGCAGCCTTGTTCATTCGGGCTCAGGCCCGTTGGCCAGAGGCTGACCCGACCGGGCGTTCATCACGCGGCGCCGCGCTCCACCGCCTCGCCGCGTGTTTCCGGCAGCGGCAGCAGCGCGTCGACGAACTCGGCTGGATCGAACACGCGCAAATCGTCGAGCTTTTCGCCAACGCCGATGTAGCGGATCGGCAGCTTGAATTCGCGCCCCAGCGCAAAGATCACGCCGCCCTTGGCCGAGCCGTCGAGCTTGGTCACGACCAGCCCGGTCACGCCCATCGCCTGGTGGAACTGACGCGCCTGATTGATCGCGTTCTGGCCGGTGGTGCCGTCCAGCACCAGCAGCACCTCGTGCGGCGCGCTGGCATCGAGCTTGCCGATCACCCGCTTGACCTTGCTCAACTCGTTCATCAGATGCTGCTGGGTGTGCAGACGACCGGCCGTGTCGGCGATCAGCACCTGCACGCCACGCGCCTTGGCCGACTGCAGCGCGTCATAGATCACGCTGGCCGAATCGGCGCCGGAGCCCTGCGCGACCACCGCCACGCCGTTGCGATCACCCCAGACCTTGAGCTGCTCGACCGCCGCAGCGCGGAAAGTGTCGCCGGCGGCGAGGATCACACTGGCCCCGCTCAGGCGCAGATGCTTGGCCAGCTTGCCGATGGTGGTGGTCTTGCCGGCGCCATTGACACCGACCACCAGCACCACGTGCGGCTTGTGCTCCAGGTCGATGGCGAGCGGTTCGGCGAGCGGGGCGATCAGCGCCAGCAGCTGTTCACGCAGGGCCAGATACAGCGCATGGGCGTTGCCGAACTCGCGATTCTTCATCCGCGCGCGCAGCCCGTCGATCAGCTCACTGGTCGCGGCGACGCCGACGTCGGCAGTCAGCAGCGCGGTCTCGATCTCCTCCAGCAGATCCTCATCGACCGCCGGGTTGCGCTCGAACAGCGCGCCCAGCTTGAGCCGGAACGACTCCGAACTGGCCGCCAGCCGCTCACGCAACGATACTGGTTTGGGCCGCAGCGCCTCAGCCGCTGCCTTCTCGGCCGCAACGACTTCAAAGGCCTCGGCGAAGGCCAGCGCCGGGTCGAAGAAGGCCGGAACCGCGGGTTCAGGCTCGGTCGTTGGCTCCATTGCGGAAGGACCGACCGGTTCCGCCACAGGTGCATCGGCGGACGGGTGTGCCGCGGTCGGCACGAGCCTATCCTCGGCGCACGAGAGTGGCGCCGACTCCATCGCGGCGTCACCCAGACTGCCATTTGCCGGCGGATCGACCACGACCATTGGCGCAGCATCCTGCTCCGGCGCGGCGACCGGTGTGGAGCGCTTGAAGAAGCGAAACATGAGTCGGGACAGCTGTTCGGGAAGCCGATAATGGTAGCACTGGGGGGCTGTGGGCCGAGCCTGAAGGCTGGGGGTGTACGGCCTGGCTGATGGATTGGAAAAGCGGGCTGACTTGAGACTGCGGTTGCTCGTTGCGCAAACCCGCGCGCCGAGGCGGCTGTTTCGGCTCCCGCATCACTCAGCCTCTTGCTCTTGCCATTGCTCTTGCTCTTGCTCTGGCTATTTGTAGGAGGCTGCTTGCAGGCGATGCTCTGGCTCTTGTCCTTAGCCCTTGCCCTTGCTCTGGCTATTTGTAGGAGGCTGCTTGCAGGCGATGCTCTGGCTCTTGGCTCTTGGCTCTTGGCTCTCGCTCTGGCTCTTGGCTCTCGCTCTGGCTCTTGGCTCTCGCTCTGGCTCTTGGCCCTTGGTTCATCGCTCCGCCGCCCGCGGTCGCCTGCAAGCAGCCTTCTGCAATTCGTTTGCGGCTGCCCATCGGCGTGAAGTGGGCTCTGCGCCATCAACTGCCCTGCCATTCGATCAGGCGCGCGCCGACGTCGCCGACTCGGGTCTGTTTGAGCACGCTCCAGCCGGGCCGCAATGGCGGCGCTGCGTTGGCTGGATATTCGAGATAGGCACGGGCGGCGGGTTGCAAATGAGTGTCTTCCAGCGCGGCGACGGTGTCGGTCCACAGGTCCAGCGTGAAGGGCGGGTCGACCAGCGTCAGATCGAGCGCTCCGAGCGTGCCGCCGCGCAACGCAGCCAGCGCATCCCCATGCAGTACCCGGACTTCACCGGCTACACCTGCGCTGGGCAACTTCAGGCGCTCGATCTGGGCGCGCAGACTGTCGGCGAGCACTCGCTCACGTTCCACCAGCGTCACCAGCGCCGCCCCGCGGGAAGCGGCCTCGATCCCGAGTGCCCCGGTCCCGGCATACAAGTCCGCCACCCGCTTGCCAACCAGCCAGGGCCCCAGCCAGTTGAACAGCGTCTCCCGCAACCGATCTGGCGTCGGCCGCAGACCGGGATGGGTCGGGACCGGGAGTCTGGAGCCGCGCAGGCGGCCGGCGATGATTCGGATTGTTCGAGACATGGACGATGGTCGATGCGGAAGCTTGTTGTGTTCGGGTTGGCGGCGATGAACAGGCGGTTTTAGGTTTTAAGTTTTAGGTTTTAGGTTTTAGGGTAAGAGCAAGAGCAAGAGCTTCGCCAGCAGGCTGGCTCCTACACGAGCAAGGGCAAGAGCAGGAGCAAGAGCAGGAGCAAGAGCAGGAGCAAGAGCAGGAGCAAGAGCAACAACAAGCGCAAGAGCTTCGCCAGCAGGCTGGCTACTACACGAGCAAAGACAAGCTCCGGCTTGCTGGCTTTTGCTCTTGATCCTGACCCTAAAACCTAAAACCTAAAACCTAAAACGCTCTTGCCTTTACATAAACCGAGAACCTTCTTCGCGCTCAATCCAGCGCAGCTACCCACAGTGTCCGCTTTTTCGAACCCGTCATCCCCGCATTCGCCGGACTGGTCGAGGGCAGTTGAACGCATTCCGGTTTGGTCGACAAGGTCGGCAGGACCCGGCGGACGAAGAGCTTGTAGGCGGTGGCACCATTGCAGCACACCTTCTGCAACTGCGGATGGGTGGCGAACAGGCTCCGGAAGTCGTTCGGTTGGGCCGTCGCCAGCTCGATGGCCGAATCCAGGCTGCCGGTGCGATGACAGCTCGCGAGCACGTCCCACAACGCAATTCCGGCCGCGCTCAGGGACTGGCAGCGTTCGCTGTAGGACGCATCGGTGGAAACGCCGAGCCAGTCGCAGATGATCGGCCAGAAAGCATTGCGCGGATGGGCGTAGTACTGCTGCAGACGCAGGGATTCGGCGCCCGGCATCGATCCGAGTATCAGCAACCTCGGGTTGGCGGGCAGGATCGGCGCCAGGCCCAGCAGCGCCGGTGCACCGTTCACGGCTGAGCGCTGTGCGGGTGCCAGCACCAGTGCCACGGCTCGGGGATCACCCCAAAGGGGTTGCCCTTGGGATAGCTCTCGACAAAACCATAGACAGCGGCGTGGCGGCGCAGCCAGCGGCAGGCTGCTGTGGCGCCGAAGCTCGCCTCCAGCACCGGGCCGGGGCCGCTGGCCAGGTCGACCGCGCGACCGCTGTGGTGTTCGCTGCGGCCGGGTGGAGCGCTGACCCGGGCGATTGCGGCCGCGGCCTGTCCCTTGACCAGCTTGCGTTGCCACAGCCCCGCCTGGTAACCCGGCGAGCGGAACCCGGAAACGACATCGATCTCGATGCCGTCTGCACGCGCCGCCTGACGCAGCCGCTGCAAGGCATGCGCGGCGGCCGGTAGCAGTCGCAGCGGCCTGCCGAAGCGGTCCGTTTCGGCCTCGACCAGCCGAGCCGGCAAGGCGGTCAGCGGCAGCCGCGGATTCAAGTTGGACAAATCATCCAGCTGCAACCGCCGGCAGGCGCCAACGGCCAGTTCTGCCGCCGGGGCGGGACCCAGCCCGCCGCTTCTGACCAGTTGGCCGGCCAGCACCGGGCCCAGCCTGCGCGTCTGACCGGCGGTCAGCGTCCGGGCCGCTGCCGTGCCGTCAAGCGCCTCGCGGGTCCAGCCCTGCTCCGAGTAGCGATACAGCCAGCGCCCGCGCAGCAGCAGCGGCAGGGGTGAGAGTAATCCGTTCTCCATCATGCATCTGGTTCCGCTGTCTCCGAGGATGACGAAGGATCATCGGCGCCGGCAGCCTTCGATTTGGACCAGCGCCCGCTGCGCCGTAGT
>DAIMJK010000180.1:0-7528 GCA_036722245.1 Lysobacterales bacterium | reverse complement strand
AATTTCCGTCTCCAGCGCCTTCAGTTCGGCCAGAATCTTCTGCGGCGGGTCGTAGTGCACAGCTTCGTGCACCACTTCCTTGTAGCGGTTGATGGAGAGGTCGTAGTCGTTGCCGGCGATCTCGGCCTTCGGCACGAGGAAGCTCTGCTCAGTGCGGAGGCGTTCGGCTTCGTTGGCGGTGACGTATGAGGCGCGCTGTTCGGCAACGGTATTTGCGGGACTGCCGTCCCGTCTTCCCAAACCCTCTCCTGCGGGCGGAGCTGGGTTGAGGCTGCGCCAGCGGTTCAGCACATCGGGCAGGTTGTTGGTTTCGTGCCTGGCTGGATCCAGCGGATTGCGCTTGTCGTCCAGCGAGTAGCCGTCGGCCTGCATGTCGTAGAACCAGACGCTGTGGGTGCCGCCGGAATTGGTCTTCGTGAACAGAAGGATGGCCGTGGAGACGCCGGCGTAGGGGCGGAACACGCCCGAGGGCATGGAGACGATGCCGTCGAGCTTGTGGTCTTCGACCAGCAGGCGGCGCAGGGTCTTGTGCGCCTTGCTGCTGCCGAACAGCACGCCGTCGGGCACGATCACCGCGGCGCGGCCGCCGGGCTTGAGCAGGCGCAGGAACAGGGCGAGGAACAGCAGCTCGGTCTTTTTGGTCTTGACGATCTGCTGCAGGTCCTTGGCGCAGCTCTCGTAGTCAAGGCTGCCGGCAAAGGGCGGGTTGGCCAGGATCAGGCTGAACTGGCCTTCGACGCCAGCGTGGCCTTCGCTGAGCGAGTCGCGGTTCTCGATGGCCGGGTTCTCGACGCCATGCAGCAGCATGTTCATCGAGCCGACCCGCAGCATGGTGCTGTCGAAGTCGAAGCCGTGGAAGGTGTCTTGGTTGAAGCGCCGAGCACCTTCCGGCGTGGCGTAGATCTGCTCGCGGTGGTGCTGGTTCAGATACTCAGCCGCGGCGACCAGAAAGCCGGCGGTGCCACAGGCCGGATCGCAGATCGTGTCCGATGGCTTGGGCGCCATCATCTCCACCATCAGCTTGATGATGTGCCTGGGGGTGCGGAACTGGCCGTTCTGCCCGGCCGAAGCGATCTTGCCGAGCATGTACTCGTACAGATCGCCCTTGGTGTCGCGGTCCTCCATCGGGATGGCGTCGAGCATGTCCACCACCTTGGCCAGCAGGCCCGGCGTGGGAATGGTGAAGCGGGCATCCTTCATATGGCTGGCGTACGTGGAGTCGCCGCCGCCCCCGCCCAGATTCTTGATGAAGGGAAAGACCTCCTCGGACACCACGCGATACAGCTCGGCCGGATCACCGAGCTGGCGGAACACCGACCAGCGCAGATGTTCGGTGCGCGGATCGAAGATCGGCCGTTCGATCTGCTGCTGCAGTCGGTGTGCCTTCTTCTCCCGCACCGTGTGCAGCTCGTCCAGGCGCTTGATGAACAGCAGATAGGTCATCTGCTCGATGACCTCCAGCGGATTGGAGATGCCGCCTGACCAGAAGGCGTTCCAGATCTGGTCGATTTGACTCTTGATGGTGCCGGTGATCATGAGCGATTGGATTTCCCGTGTGGATGCCCGTTCGGTCGCCGAGTCCGCTGCTGATTTGCCCACGACACGAAGTCACGTCTGGACAGGGGCACTGGCGAGGCTCTGGATGATACGGGGCTAGAGCAGAGCTGCGTACGCGGATTGTCGCGATTGCTCGGTGGTGGTGAGAGCGTCCGTCTTGCGCTGTGCGCCGATGCACGGTGACGAAGCTAGCTGCGTTCGCGCACCTGCTTCAGAAAGGCCTCAGCGAGCTCGCTGGATCGTTCGCCGTAATGTGCTTCGCGATGGTGGTTCGGGCACAGGCCGATCACATTCAGGGGTACGTCAAGGCCACCCTGGTGCAGCGGGACGATATGGTGCGTTTCCAGAAAAACGCTGCCATTGGTCATTCGAAAGCCCGGCTTGTCGCAGTACTCGCACTGGCCATCGGCCCGAGTCAGGACCTGCCGACGAACATCGGAACTACGAAGGTAGACCGATCCGCTGATCTCTCGCGTCCGGGTTTCGGGGTTGAGTGCCAGGGCGCGCAGATCGTGCTGGTCCACGAAGGCTTCCGGAACAGAGCCACGCTGCAGGCGCAGGTCACCTGTCGTCCAGTCATAGGCTGCGACATGCCAGGGCTGGGGATCCAGCAATCGTTCTTGCACGCGCTTGGCGCCATCGGCCTTACTGTCGGACCGGGGTTCACCGGCACAAACAATCACCCTCACCGGCTGTTTCAGCCGCCAGGCCGTCTGCACGATCAGATCAAAGTTCTCGGCACGCTTGCGGCGCGCCCCCTCGGCCTGCACGGCGGCCTGCCGTTGGTTCAATGCTTGCCAGATGGATAGGTCATCTGATTGCATGTTGTGATACCAGAGACACAGTATCGACGGGCGGCCTTCCTGCTTGAAGGCCCATTCGTAGCAATAGCGTGGGTTGGCAGCCGGGTTGTCGGCGCCATTCTTGTAGTTGGACCAGTCGGCCACGTCGTGACCGGCAGCGCGCACCAGGTCCATGACCCGTTGTTTGTCGCTGGGCTGGAGCGATCGAAGCTCAGTGTTCATGACCGTTCCCCTTTCTTGAAAACTTATCGACCGCGGCCCACGTAAGCAAGCCTGAGTCATGTCCTTGGCAGCTTCCAGGCCCTCCTCGGACCAAATGGCGACCTCCAAACCCCCTGCCCAAAGTCGCGATGCTGGAGACATCACGTTCATCCTTGGGCAGCGGCTGATACTTGCTGATGTCGAGTTGCCGAGCAAGGTTCGTTCCTCAGGCTTGCCTGCTAATCGATCCTGGTGAAACGCAGGTCAATGCGACCAGCAGCGAAGGAAGCAAACCCGCCTTCGAACTGCTCCGCGATGGAGGGAAGTTCGCCAGTCGTGATGAGGACCCTGAGCAGCGAGAGTACGCCGTCCTGGTCGACTGGCTGGACACGCTGCCGACCGGTCGGGCCTTCAACGAGATCGGCCTGTTCGGCAACCAGAACACCGTATGCCAACCACGCACACCACGTTGGCGGCACACGGTGGAACGGCTGAAGACGGTCTTCAGTAAATGGGACGGGCGTTGAGTTGCCTGGTTTTGGCTGAACGCTATTGGATTGACTCCCAAAGCAGGGGGGATGGCCGTAGGCTGACGTCGTCACCGGGCGTCTTCGGGATAAGTTGCGCAGCGAACTGATGTTTGTCGGCGGCGCAATCGCAGGGTTGCTCATCAGCGACCCCGCCATGCAGGCAGTCCGGGCGACCGACGATGTGGGCTTGATCTGCCGCCATCGTGCGGATGGACTACCACCGGGTCGAGATGGCGTTGCGCGAAGGTGGATTCGTTCAGGACATGGCGGCCGACGCGCCCATCTGTCGCTGATACGCGGGAGACGAGGGGCGAGGCCAGGGATACTATCTGTACAGCCACGCTGCGGCTCTCTCGGCTGAGTATCCCCTCAAACGTGAATCGGAACGCCTGTGAACAGACTGCTGCAAATCGGTTTTCAGCCCGCCGGCCACTGGTCCATCAACCAGGACAAGTTGACCTTCGAGCTGACGCGCCACTCGACAGCCAACAACATTCTCTATGCGTTCGTCTGCAATGGGTTGGTGAAATACGTCGGAAAGAGCGTCCAGCCACTGGCCAAGCGGATGGCGGGATACAGAACACCGGGAGGATCCCAACCGACCAACGTTCGCTGTCATGGGCTGATCAGGGCGCAACTGCGCGAGGGCGTTGCGGTGCAGATACTTGCCCTGCCAGACAACGGGTTGATGCACTACGGCCAGTTTCACTTGAATCTGGCCGCGGGCCTGGAGGACGACATCATCCGGGTCCTCAGTCCGGACTGGAACGGCGGCAAGGGCGAAGCTGCGACCAAAGTGCGATCGGCCTCCACGCAGGATGTCGCGCCCGAAGAGCAGCGTGACCTGGAACCAGAACCTGACGACCGACAGCCTGCTACGCACAGCTTCTCGTTCGTGTTGCAGCGCACCTACTTCCGGTCGGGCTTTTTCAACATCGGTGTTTCAGCGCAGCAGTTCATCGGCAACGACGGAGAAACGATCGAGCTGTATCTGGGCAACAGTGCTTTGCCGATCCTCGGAGCTATCAATCGCCGGGCAAACAGCAACGGCACCCCGCGAATCATGGGCGGTACCCAGTTGCGCGACTGGTTTCAAACCACTGCCGACGAAATGGCGAAGATCGGCGTCGAAGTAATGTCGCCTACGTCGATTCGACTGCGGCTGCTCCAGCGACAAGGCTGAAGCGTGTGGCATCCTCATCGCCCACGCAACTGACAGATCCTGTCGCGGTTTGGCGTGCTCCAGCCGCCGCTCGAAGTTGCGGCAAGATCGGTCCTTCCGTCATCGCAGCTTGTGGCAGGCGCTGTTCAATGTGATCACGGAGCGCTTTACGTTGTTCGTGCTGTGACGCTGCCGCTGGTCGAGCGGACCTTGCGGGGCACAGGCGGGGTCTTGATTGGAAGGGATTGCCTAGGGGGTCGCATCAATCCTTGTGGTTGACCCTCGCCAGCGCAGAGTCCTGGATGAGACTTTCGAGTGGAATGCGAAGCCCGGCATGGAGCTTGCGGATCATGGCCAGCGAAAGCGGCCGGCGGCGATTGATGACCTCAGTCACTCGACCCCGCGGACCGATCAAGGGCTCAAGATCTTTGCGGGTCAGGTTCATCTGCTCCATCCTGAACTTGATTGCTTCGACGGGATCGGGTGGATCAATGGGATGGTGCTTCGATTCGTAGTCCTCCACGAGCACCAGCAGGACGTCCAGCCGATCCCCACAGGGCGTGTCCTGTTCGGCACCCCAAAGCTGCTCAATGTCAGCCAGAGCCCTGTCATAGTCAGTCTCGGTGCGAATGGGTTGGATGTTCATCAAAATGTCTCCGCGTCAATGGAATCGTACTGCTTGTGCGTTCCAATGAACTTCACGAAGCATGCCTGACGAACGTAATCAATAGCCACGACTAGGCGGTATTTGTTGCCGCCGATGTTGAAAACTGCGCGGCCGCCTTTGAGGATGCTGGCCGACCGGAACTGCTCCTTGATCTCTTGTGGCGTCTGCCAAGTGGCCTTCAGGGCCTCTTCGTGCCACGCTTCAAGTGGTGCTCGGGCGTCCGCATGCTGGGCGCTTTTCCAGAACTGCCGCAGGGTTCGCTTTGAGATCACTCGCATAGCGCATGATACAACGGTCCCAAAATGGGAGCAACAGTTCCGCTTCCGGGATCAGTGTGGGTCCAGAGCCAAAGCCCGCCAGCCTCATCGGTCTTTCGGCGTTCCCGCGTCAGCCGCCGCACGCTGGCAGCCCGATCCCGCGCGCCCTAGAATCGGGCCATGCTGACGTCCGCCCTCGCCTGCCGTTCCCTGTCCTGATCGACGCGGCGAAATCAGGATGTCCACATCGCCGCCCCCTGCCTTCTTCACCACCTCCGACGGACAGCAATTCGGTCTCTCAGGGATGCGCTGGGACGAGCGGCATCGGCGGTTGCGGTGGGTGCTGCCGCCGGACGCGCGGTTTCTGGATTACGCCCCGCTGATGGACATGACTCGGCCTGGGCCGGGTCTGTCGGGTCAGCGCTTCGTGGGCATGAGTGCGCTGTCGTGGTTGCGGCAGTTGAAGAATTCGGGCTCGCCTGATCTGGCCGCCGCGCGGAACTGGTATGCCGCGCGGATGGCGTTGGTGCGCGAGTACTGCGACAAGCTGCCGCGGACACCCGACCCGTACTTCGGGGTCGAGCTGGCTGTGCCGCAGATGGTCAGCTTGCTGGCAAGCGCACTTCGGGCGATGGGTCTGAAGCGCGCATCGGTGGCGCAGTGGCGTAGCACGCTGATCGGGCTGTCGGCCAGGGGCATCAAGGAGGAGGAGATCAGGCTCAGCGGGGTTCTCGACGAGCTGGCGCTGCTGGGGGATGTGGAGGTGCTGACACTCGAGCAGGTGCTGGCGCTTGTCGACACCGCGCACTTGCATCCGCGGCTGGTCAGCGAGGCCACCCATGGCTTCTTCAGTCGTGGCGGCTGGAAGGAGTGTTGTGAGCGGATCAGCCCGCCGAATCTGCGCGGGCTGGGTGTGCGGCGGCGGGCGCAGCATCGGGTGGCGATCCGGCGGGCGCTGGTCCGCTATAGACATCGCACCTTCGGCTGGCGGCTGATTCGCGAAGCCTGGCTGCCGGATCTGATCGGTCCGGAACGGCACCTCTGGTACATCCATGACGAACGCGGTCGCCCGCTGCATGGCACCCGCGCGGCGCCCTACACGAGTCGTGCCGAAGCCATGGCGGCAGCGATCGACGCCATGCGCAAGCGCTACCGCGCCTGGTATCGCGCCCACCCGGTGCAGCGCTGGAGCAGCTATGTTGCCGGTGGCGCCGAGCAGTACAGCGAGTTGCTGATCCAGCTCGACGAACTGCCGGCTGACTACCGCTCGGGGCATTTCCGCACCCGCAACATTCTGGCGCACGTGCGAACCAGCCTGCGGACCGGTTGCGAGGGCGAGCGTGTGTGCTACCTGGACGAGGTGCAAAGCGACTGGCACGCCGATCTGCAGGTCCAGGCCCGCGGTGATTGGCCTGCAAACAAGCGACCGGTCGCCGATGCGCCGTTCGGCAAGGAGTGGCCGCTGCTGGTGCTCAAGCTGATGCTCTGGCGAGCGCAAGCCATCGGCGCCGAAGCGCTGGCGTGGAGCACGCTGGAGATGCAGACGCGGATGTGGGGGCAAAACCGCGTGCCGGAGGTGCTCTACAAGCGCAGACTGCCCGAGGCAGCGCGGACGCTGGCCAAGGCGCTGAAACTGGAACAGCGCGAGATCCGCATTCCCTTCCATGGGGCGGACCGATACGTCGATCAGTCCAGCCGCGGCTGGGTGGTCTTGTCCGACAAGGATGGCCGGCCGCTGTGCCGCCCCTTCGACACCCGTGAGCAGGCCGAGCGCTTTCTCGATCTGACCGTTCGCAAGACCGAGCGGACGGTGCCTGCATTGATGCTGGCCGGGCTGCCGCGGATCAAGCGGATTCCGTTGTATGGGGTGGGTGGGTTAGCGGATTGGGGCTAGCCCGGCGCGCGAAACCGGATTGCGACAGAGGGCGATCTTCGGCGCGCACACCCAAGCGCGGCAACCTGCAAGGAGCCCCGAGTTGTACTCGGGCAACGAGGCCAAGTGACGCAGGCAGCCTGTCGGCACGATCGGGGTTGATCGCATGCTGGCAGTACCCGTCGCTGCGCGACGGCCCGAGTGCAACTCGGGGTTCCCAGACGCGGCGCCACCGTTTCGCGACGCGCCGCGTTTTCTCATGCGCCGGTGCCAGGCCCATCATCAATCATCCTTCTGAGTCACCAGCGCCACTGGCGGGCTCAGGCCGAGCTTCCTTGAGCACTGGGCGAGGCTGCGATCGTCGAAGCTTGCCATCTGCCGGCACTCAGCATAACTGGCGTGGTGCAGTGCATCAGCGAAATCCAGACCCGCCGCGTAGTTTCTCAACGCGTGCTCGACGCGGGCCCGATCCTCCACA
>DAIMJK010000179.1:0-7584 GCA_036722245.1 Lysobacterales bacterium | reverse complement strand
AAGCTGACGATTCATTTGCTCGGCTTCGAGCGCCTGGATGATCTTGCTCATGGTTATGGTTCCCAAGATTACATGTAGCGGAAAGTTAGCCCGCAATCATACAACGTATCCGTGCTTCTTTAGAAGCGCTTTATCGGCATCCGACAGTCTCGCGTGTGCCAGCAACTCTGGCCGCCGCTGCGCCGTCTGCAGCAACTGCTGCTCGCGTCGCCAGCGTGCAATGGCCGCATGATCACCGCTGAGCAGCACCGCAGGCACCACTCCATCGGCCAGATGTTCGGGTCTGGTGTAATGCGGGCAGTCCAGCAGCCCGCTTTCACCGAATGAATCCTGTAGTGCCGAGTCCTCACTGTGGAGGACGCCGGCCTGCAGTCGCCCTACCGCTTCGAGCAGCACCAGCGCCGCCAGTTCGCCTCCGGCAAGTATGTAGTCGCCGATCGAGATTTCCTCGTCGACATACTCGTCGAGAAAACGCTGATCAACCCCCTCGTAGCGACTGGCAATCAGAATCAGACGCGGCAGCTCAGCCAGTTCACGCACGCGAGCCTGGGTCAGCAACTGGCCGCGCGGACTGAAGTGGATCACTCGGGCCACCTCGCCGTTGTCGGCCTGGGCCGCGGCGAGCGTGCGCTGCAGCGGCTCGACCAGCATCACCATCCCCGGACCGCCGCCAAAGGGGCGCTCGTCGACGCGCCGATAGGGGTCATCGGTGTAGTCGCGAGGATTCCAGCAATGCAGCCCGAGCAGACCGCGCTCGATGGCGCGACCAATCACGCCCACCTGCGCGCAATGCCGCATGTAGTCGGGAAACAGGGTGATCAGGTCAAAGCGCATCAGCTCGGCCTGGCTAGAAGTCCGGATCCCAATCGACCTCGATCAGCCCTTCGTCCAGCGCCACCCGCTTGACCACCTCGTCCATCGCAAAGGGCAGCAGGCGCTCACGCTCGCCAGTGAGGACCATGATCGTGCCTGCCCCAGCGTCAAACAGGTGACTGACCCGACCCAACGCGATGCCGTCCGTGGTGCGCACCTGCAGTCCTTCCAGATCGGTCCAGTACCATCCGTCCCCGTCGTCGGGCAAGGCACTGCGCGTGGTTTCCAGCAGCGCGCCGGTCCAGCCTTGCAGCTGATCCGGGTTATCGATCCCGTCGAGTTTCGCGATCAAGCCCTTGGGCAGCAACTTCCATTCCGACCACGTCAGCGCAAGGACCTTATCGCCCTGGCGCGCCCGGATCGGCTGATAGTCGAAAATTGCCTCGACCGGATCGCAATCCGATCGCACCCAGCACCAACCACGGACGCCGTGGGCTCGACCCAGGCGTCCGAGCGAAACCCACCGCTCGGCGGTGGCTTCCAAGGCAGTCGACTCAGGCGGCGACCGCAGCGGCCTCGGCCGCCTTGCTCTTGCCGGCGCGCTTGACCAGTGAGCGCACGGTGTCGCTCATGCGCGCGCCTTGGCCCACCCAGTAGCTGACGCGATCCAGATCCACCAGCAGCGGCACTTCCTGGCCGGCGGCGATGGGGTTGTAGAAGCCAACCCGCTCGATGTTGCGGCCATCACGACGGCAGCGCTCATCGGCGACGACGATGTGATAGAAAGGGCGCTTCTTGGCGCCAGCGCGCGCCAGACGAATCTTAACCATGGACAAGGGGCCTGCTAAACGAAAGTCAAGCCCGCAAGTTTAGCGTGTTCTTGGTCGGGAGAGAAGAGGCCGTATTCGTCCGGGGTGCGAGGCGATCTGGTGCTTCCGAATGTCTGTGTTAGTTCAAGGGCACAGGGCCCAGGGCACAGGGCACAGCAGATCAAGAGCCGCTGCGGTGCTGCTTGGGCCGGGATCAAACGATTCGGTTCCGAACTCGCCTCGAGATCGACTCTGAACTGGGCCCTGGGCCCTGAAGCCATCCAGAACTCTTGAAGCCCCGATTCGCATCGAACCTGGTCAATGCAGCCTCACAGTACTGTCCTGCCCACTCGTTCCCATGATGTCCAGCGGCAGACGAACCATACCCAGCCCCAGTTGCTGCAGCATCGCGTTGGCCTGGAGTTGCAGCAGCGGATAGACCTGACGAGCCAGGCTGCCGTGGTGGGCGACGAAGTAATCGAAGCTGATCGGCTCGCCGCTGGCCTGGGTGTAGACCAGATTGACCACCAGTTCCAGGCTGAACAATCGCTCCTGGTCCTGACTGCCGGGAGGAAAGCCGTCACAGCCCAGTCGGATTCCCAGTACATAGCTCGACACTGAATTGGGCTCGGCATCATTGCGGGCCGGCATCAGCTTGACCTCGACCCGTGCCTGGCAGGGTGCGTTCTGCGGCATCGGCTTGAGGATCTCGGCGTGCAGCTTGACCGTCTGCGCCGCGCTGAGCATGAAGTACTGGAGCAGATTGTCGGTCATGTAGTCTCGCGGGCAACTGCGGATTGACGAGTATCGCTCATGTTCCGTTTGCCTGCTGTATTGAGCTCCGGGCGGAGGGCTGAGGGTGCGAATCAAACTGTTGCAGCGATGCGGAGCCGGGCTCGGAATCGGAATCGAGAGAGGCATGGGGTTTGGCCACCAACGACCCCGACCCCGAGGGCAGCGCTCTGTCCTCGACTGACGCAAAAACACCGACGTGGCCGGATGGCCACGTCGGTGCAGTGCCAGCGCCAGAACCAGCCCGAGGCTGGATTTACCTGGGTTCGAAGTTGACGCGCTGGACCTCGATCGCCTGGACCGTGTCCAGATCCACGATCAATGGCTTGTACTGGTTGGTCAGCCAGCGTGGCAATTGACTGATGTACAGCGGGCCATCGGTGATCACGCCGCTCTGGCCTCCGGGCAGAATCTGCTCGTAGGTAGCGCCTTCCGGTGTCATGTGACCGACGAAACGACGGTTCGGGCCGCTGCCGAACATGAACGAGTTCAGGCGATCGGCGCGGATCGAGTGGCTCGACGCATCCACGACCTCGTAGCCACCGGGGCGAGCCAGACCGGGCAGGCCCGGACCCACGTCAGTGAACGGGAACGGGTTCGGACCCGGAATATTCAGGGTGGCCACCTGACTGCCCAGCGGATGATCGAAGACGATGCGATGGAGCAGGCCCCAACGATAGTCGTCAATATTGGTCGAATTTGCGAACGCCGGCGCGAACTCGTCCGAGGCGTACATATCCAGCGCATCCTTGACGCTCTTCAGCAGCAGGAAGTCACGCGCCGATGCCGGATCCGGGGCGCCGCTGACGGCGAAGAAATTGAGCCCGGACGCACCGACGCCGGCGCGTGCGCCGAAGTTGTCGAGCAGGTTCTTCAACGTGCGCGCCGACTCCTCGTTGCCCGGCAGCGCGCCGCCCAATCCCACCCGGGCCAGGGACGCATCGACAATGTTGTTGATGGCCTTGGTGCGCCAGCCGGCGAACAAGGTGGCTGCGGTCGAGTTGATGATCTCGCTCTGCGGGGTCGGCAAACCGGGAGCCTGGAACGGATCGAAGCCCTGATCGATACCGGTCGGGGTGGAGAAGTCCCACTCCGCCAGTCGCACCAGCGCGGCTTGCACCGCAGGATCCGAGCCCAGTGCGGCCAGCTCCGACCAGGCACCACCGGCCAGTGCGTTGCTGCCAGCCTCAAGCAGGAACGGCGTCAGCAGCTCCGCATCCAGAGGCTGGTTGTTGGCCTGCATCGCCTTGACCATGTCCGGCGTGATCGGCTCGCCCGAAGCGATCGCCGACTGGATCATCCGGTCCACCCGACCCATTCGATAGGCGGAATAGCCACGATCCAGATAGTACAGACCACCACCCGGACGCAGCTGGTTGAGCGGATTGTTGTCCAGCGTGTTGCCGACCGGATCGTTGTTGGCGTTGGCGATGTAGCCACTGGCCGGATTGACGATCTGCGGCATCTCATCCAGCGGCAGCACCTCGAAGGGCACCGCCTGGTTCTGTTGCCGGTTCTGCACTGGCAGCCATTCGTGCCGTAGCGCGCCGGAGCCATCGCGGATCAGGAACGGTGGCCGCCCACCATCAGCCGTCTGCAGATTCTGCAAGTCGTCACGAATCGGTGCTTCGGCGGAGGTGTAATAGGCGATGTTGCCTTCCTTGTCGGCGTAGGCGAAGTTCTGCGAGCCGACGTCGAAGAAGGTCAGCGCTTCGCGGAACTCGGCCAGGCTGCGCGCCCGCGCGATTTTGCGGAAGGCTTCCAGTTCGAAGGTCGCGCCCCAGCCGGTGTACTGCACCGACAGACCGGTGCTGCTGGCCGCGTCGATACTCACGATCGGGCCGAAATTGCGGCGCGGTACCAGCACCGTGGCGGCACCATTGAGGTAGCCGATGCTGTTGACCCGGCTCAGGTTGTCCATGTTGCCGTCGCCGACGTTGTTGGCGAAGTAGCTCTGGAACACCAGCACCACTGGCTCGAGCTGACCCTGATAGATCGTGTGGCTGGGCAGGCCGTAGGTGTTCAGGCGCAGCTGCTCCTGATAGGTGTCCGTCACGTCCAGGGGATTGACGGTCAGACCCCAGCAGTGGAAGTCGGTGCAGCCCAGGATGTTGACCGGTGTGCCAGGCGCGGAAGCGCCAACCACGTTCATTGGATCCGGGAAGCGCGGATCGGTACTGGTGATGTGCGTCTCGATGAAGGTCGCCGGCGTGTTCAGCGCCAGATGCGGATCGTTGGCAAGGATGGGACTGCCGCTGGCCGTGTGCTGGCCGCCGATGATCCACCAGTTGCTGCCACCGCGGCCTTCGCGCATCAGCAGAGACGGTCCGATCAGCGGATGATCCTTGATCTCTTCCTTGTACTGGCTGGCCAGCCGCACCAGGCTGGGATCGATGACCGGCGCATTGTCACTCAGGCTCTTGGAAGCGTCGGTCTGCACACCTGCCTTGGCGAGGAAACCGGGAATGGAGATGCGGTCATCGCCCGGGGCCGAGCGATGAGTGTCCTCGAAGTACAGGGCTGTGCCGTTGAAGCCGGCCGCCTGTCCGGCTGCCTGATAGCCCGCCAGTGTCAGCGTGGGCTGGATGTCCAGATCAAAGGACAGCTGGAAGGCGAGAATCTTGGCGATGACCAGCGAGTCCACGGGCGTCCAGGGCTGGGCCCGACTGATCTCCAGACCGGCATATTCGGGCGGCAGCGGACTGGCCAGCAACCAGGCGTTGACGCCATCGGCGTAGGCCTTGAGCACACCGCGCGCCTCGGCATCGAGAGCCACATAGGTCGCCCAGGCCGCGCGTCGCAAGCCGAGGTTACGGATTTGCACGTCACTGGCCAATCCGGCCGGGCCCACCAGTTCGGCGACCGTGCCACTGCCGCTGCGACGACTGAAATCCATCTGGAAGAAGCGGGCGCGGGCATGCGCATAGCCCAGCAGCCACGCGGCGTCGAAGTCGTTGGCGGCCAGGATGGTTGGCACACCTTCGGGATCGATACTGATGCTGCCAGGCGCCTTCAGCCCTGGCCCATCGAGCTCAATGGTTTGCGAATGTACGGCCGGTGCGGCCAGAACGCTGGCCAGACCCAGCGCCAACAATGATCGACGAAAGAACCTGCTTTGCTTCACGGTGCGTCTCCCTTCCCTAGACGGCCGGTCCCCGGGCAGAACGCCCAACCTTGTGACACGGGACTCGGATCACCCATTATGTCACGCTCAAATCGGGCGTATGGCGTTCTTGTTGCATCCGGGGTGCGAGTAAAGGGAATGTCTTGAGGAACACGCAATGGCCTGCGGGCCCAGGGCCCAGGGCTCAGGGCACAGTCCAGAGCCAACGTGAGGCGAGTGCGTTACGGCGTAGCCATCGTGTCTTGACTCGCCTGGAGTCGGTTCTTGACCTTGCTGGACCCTTGGCCCTGGGCCCCAGGACCACTTGACCCTCCGAAGCACCAGTTTGACTCGCACCCTTTCATACGATTACGAAACCGACTGGCTCTCTCCTGCTGCAAGGACCCGATGCATGTGCGGACGCTACTTTCTGGACACCCTGCCCGAACTGCTGCAAACGCAGTTCCAGGTGCACAAGTACCCGGTTTACCCGGCGCGTTACAACATCAAGCCGAGCCAGCAGGTCAGCGCGGTACGCAGCGCAGGCGACACCAACGAAGTCTTCGAGGCGCGCTGGGGGCTGGTGCCTGCCTGGGCCAGGGACAGCAAGATCGGCTACAAGATGATCAATGCCCGCTCCGAGACGGCGGCCGAAAAGCCGGCCTTCCGCAGCGCCTTCAAGCAACGCCGCTGCCTGATTCCCGCCTCGGGCTTCTACGAATGGCAGACCACTGACGGCGTCAAGCAGCCCATCGAGTTTGCCGCCAGCGAAGGTGCGCTCGGTCTGGCCGGTTTGTGGGAGCGCTGGCGTGACCCGAGTGGTGCGGATCTGCTCACGCTGACCATTCTGACCACCGACGCCAATGCACTGGTCGCACCAGTCCACGATCGGATGCCGGTGATCATCGAGCCGGCCCACTACGGCCAGTGGCTGCGCGGCGATGCGGCGCAGGCGGCCGAGTTGCTGCAGCCGGCCAATGACTCGATGCTCAGCGCAGCGCCGCTGTTCGAGATCCGGTCAATCACGCCGGAGGACGACCAAGGCATGGCCCGGGTCATCCGCACGGTGATGCCCGAGTTCGGTGCCGACGGGCCGGGCTTCGCGATCCACGATCCGGAGGTCGCGGCGATGTCGGCTGCATACGGCGGTCCACGCCAGGCCTATTTCGTGGTCTGCCATCGCGGTCAGGTGCTGGGCGGCGCCGGCGTGGCCGAACTCATCGGCGCCGACGTCCATACCTGCGAGCTGCGCAAGATGTACCTGCTGCCGCGCCTGCGCGGTTTCGGGGTAGGCCGCCGGCTGATAGCGATGTGCCTGCAGGCTGCGCGCGAGTTCGGCTACCGGCGCATGTATCTGGAAACCCTGACCGGAATGGACCAGGCGCAGAAGCTGTACCTGAAGGCTGGCTTCAAGCCGCTGGAGGGTCCACTCGGCAACACCGGACACTTTGGCTGCAATCGGTTCTTTGCGCGGACCCTTTGAGTGCGCTTGGGTGGGTGGTGCGCGCTCCGCTTTGGTCAGGATTGAAGGCTGAGGGGTCAGGAAGCGCCGCAAGATCGAGCATGTTGCCGCTTGATGGCCACTGGCTCGCGAGCGGGGCGGCATCGACTCATACAATGATGTGATCAGGCAGCGAAGGCATTCCCTCATGAGCAAATCCGGCGCAAGCAACTATTTCAGCGCGGCCAGTTTCGACTTCCTGCGCGATCTGGCCGCCAACAACGATCGCGACTGGTTTGCGGCCCACAAGAAGGACTATGAGGCGCAGTTGCGGCAACCCTTCCTGCGTCTGCTGACCGATCTGGCGCCGATGCTGGCCGCCACCCTGCCCCACTTCGTGCCGAATCCCAAGCCGATGGGCGGATCGCTGTTCCGTATCCATCGCGACACCCGCTTCTCCAACGACAAACGGCCCTACAAGACCCACGCCGGCGCCGTGATCAAGCACGTCGGCGCGACCGAGGGCGGGCCGGTGCTGTATCTGCACATCGATCCGGCCGGCTGCTTCTTTGGAGCCGGCATCTACCACCCGCCCGCACCGGTACTGCGCGGTCTGCGCGACTTCC
>DAIMJK010000178.1:0-7594 GCA_036722245.1 Lysobacterales bacterium | reverse complement strand
GAGCCGTCGCGGCCTACGCTGGTGATTCGCGCCGCATACCAGGTCGAGCCGCCCGCCCACAGGCACTGGACGCGACTGCCTTCACGCCAGTCGTAGGGCTTGACCTGATTGAGCGGCCGCGTCTCGCGGGTGCCATCGTCGTAGTTGATCGTGACCTTGTTGCCGGACACGCTCTCGATCACCCCCGGGAACCAGTACTCACCCCCGCGCCATTGAGCCAACACCCAATCGCCTCGCTGCTGCGCCGCCAGTGGACTGGTGACGAAGATCGCGACCATTGCCACTGCATGCGTCAGTCTCATTGCTGAACTCTCCTAAGGTTGGCTATCTCCAGACCGCTGTAGCAGCGTTTGTCCGGCAATGCTCGGCCACGCTTCGGCAATGGTTGACGCAACTTGCGTTCCCGCTCGGACAGGTGGCCGGGCGCAGCCGCAGCTACGCCCGGCGAAGTCTATGCCGAACTCAAGGCGCGCAGATATAGTTCGTGCCGACCGGCGGCATCTCGCCGTCCTCGAAGTCAGCGAACATGATGCGATCCGGGAAGGGGTTACCGGCACCGCTCCAGCTGATGTCGTCCAGGTAGAAGCCTTCTTCCTCGGCTGCAGGGTCGGAGGTGAAGGCCCAGCGGATCATCAGCTGCTGACCCTCGAAGGCGGCCAGATCGAGGGTGTAAGTGTTGAAGTTGCCATCACTGGAGCCAGTGAAGGCGCCTTGACTGGCCGGGAAGCCGCATGCGTTGACGGGCGGATTGCCGGTCTGGGACAAGCTGCCCGGATAGCCCTCGACCGGGGTGATCGACGTCCAGTTGTCGCCACCATCGGTGCTCGTCTGGACCACCACGCCATCCCAGCTCAGCTCGATGTTGAAGCGGGCGCGGAACTGGACCTGGCCGCTGACCGGCACCGTGAAGGCGGGGCTGGTGAGGAATCCGCAGGTATTGTTGGTGTAGGTCGTCGTGGTGTCGCCACTGGCGTTGCGATAGCTCAGCGTGGGTGAAAAGGCCCGTGCGTTGCTGATGGTCCAGGGGCTTGAAGTCACCATGTAGGTGGCGCCCTCGACGTTGTCGACAGTGGCGTTGGGGTCAAAGCCGTCGGCGCCCGTCGGCGTTGCACCGATGATGGGTTGATCCGCCGAGAAGTTGCCGAAATCATCGTTGACGATGATCTGATAGAACACGGCGACGCCATTGGTGACTGCCGTGTCGGTAAAGGTCTCGCCGGTCAGATCGGTGGCAATTACCGTCGGGGAAGTGAAGAACGGATTGTCGTCGGACAGAATGTCATAGGTGACGCCGCTGGCATTCGGGCAACTCGCCTGGGCTTGCGCCCAGCTCAGTACCACCGAGCAACTGCTGTTGGCGGCGTCGGCGCTGAAGCTGGCGCCATCGAAGCTCGGTTGCAGGGTGCAGGGGGCAGCGGAGACCACGTCGATGCAGGTCGAAGCGGTGCCCTCCACGTCGTTGTCGATGGCGCGGACGACATAGGCGTATTCGAAGCCACCCTGGGTGCCTTGATCGAGCAAGGGCGAGGTGCCGCCATGTTGAACCTGACGCAGCTGAGTCAGGTCGGCGCCGGCGCAGCTGCCATCGACGCGATACAGGACATAGCCGTCTGCGCCGCCGACCAGATCGAAACCGATCGCGATGCCGCTGGCGTCGTTGCTTGCCACTTGCAGATTGACTGGCGCTGCTGCGGCTGGCTGGTCGGGCAGGCCGATAGCGCCGGAGACCACCAACGCGTAACCCTGGCGATCGGAACCCTCGCGGCTGTTGCCCGGAACATTGCCGCCCTGCACGCGCAGCGTGTAGGTGCCGGTCGCGGGCTGACCACCGCCATTGAGGCGTACCTGTTCCACCGTATTGAGGGCATCGGCGCTGCCTCCGGTCGTCGACAAGCCAGCACTGAACACATTGCCGCGATAGGTGCCGCCAGGTCCTTCAACCACCAGATCCAGATCGTTCACCAGCGCGACGCCAGCGCCCGCCGCGCCTTCGACATCGAACCAGGTCAGAGTGGCCCGGAACTCTTCACCGGCAGCCACTTCGACGCTGTAGACGTGCTCCTCCCCAGTGGCCAGACCGGCGCTGTTGGGGCGTTCAAAGTAACGCGCACGACGCGTGTCACCGTCGAAGTAAAGCGATCCGTCCAGATGGATGCGGCCCCAGCCGAAAGTATTGCTCGGCCAGGTGCCGAGCACCCGAGTACCGTTGAGCAGGAAGGCCTTGTTCAGCACCCCACTGATGCTCAGTTCATCGCCGGCAGTGCGCTCACCGCGAGGGTAGAAACCGTCCTCGAAATACTGGCGCATCAGGGCCGCGCCACCGACGACCGTGGGCGACGCCATCGAAGTGCCGCTGAGTGGCTTGGTCGTGCCCGCCTGGACCGTGCCACTGTTGTTGCTGTTGCCGGCAGCGGACACGGTCGAACTCCCCGGCGCCACGATGTCCGGTTTGATCCGGCCATCATCGGTGGGGCCACGGCTGGAGAAGCCGGCAATACTCGTACTGTTGCCATTGCCCAGCGCGCCCACTGTCAGCAGGTTCTTCGAGTTGCCGGGGGAGCCGGTCGTGTTGCCGCTCGGACCCGAGTTGCCGGCCGAGGTCACCACCATCAGGTCCTGCAGGATCCAGCTTGCCGCATCCCCGTCGATGTCATTGCCGGTATACGCACCACCGGTAGGAGCGCCCCAGCTGTTGTTGTGCACATGGGCCCCGCCGGCCAGTGCCTGAGCCAGAGAGCCGCCGAAATCGGTGATCGAAAGACAACCAGTGACGTCGTTGCCGATGTCCTGGAACAGGATCTGGGCGTTCGGCGCCATGCCTTCGCCAAGGCCATTGTTGGGGGAGGTCGGGGTGGCGATCGTGCCGCGGTCACCGGCGACGGTACCGCTGACATGGGTGCCGTGGAAGCTCGTCGGTGATCCTCCGGGGCACGCCACATTGTTGTCGTAAGCGGTCGATCCGGGCTGGACCCAGTAACCGATGACCTTGGCAGCCGGGTTGAGCGTGCCGGCTTGCGGCGGGATCGGGTCCTGCGCATCGACGATGATCGAATTTGGTCCCGATCCGGTATCGATGCTGGTGAACCAGTCCTCGTTCCGGTCCAGGCCCGAATCCATCACCGCAATGATCTGTCCGGTACCGATGATGTCGCGATCCCAGACCGGTGTGCCGGTCGCGGCGTTGCCCTGGATCGGAGCGACCGCGTTCTGATTCGCTGGATAGGGTTGCAGATAGGCCTCAATCCAGCGCACTGACGACAGCCGGGCGCTATCGGCAAGGAAGTTGGTATAGGCAGCAGGTGTTACGCCGACCCTCACGCGCGGCAATGTGGCGTCCTCACGAGCCACGAGCACCGTCAGCGCCGGATTGAGCTTGCGCAGACCGTTGACCATGGTCTGCGCCGATAGTCCCGCAAAGCCGGTCAGTTCGAGTTCGATCAGCTGGCTGACTGGAGAGCGCTGCGGTACATCGCCGAACAGCAGCGCGTTGGCAACCTTCATTCCCGCCTTGAAGGGACTGACAGCGCGCACTCCGTCGATCTGGCCCGCCGCAGCGGCTTGTTGCGAATCAGCCTCGACGAGGAAGGCGTTGTTGGGCAGGTAGTCCAGTATCCTGAGCTTGGAGGCCAGCAAGCGGTCGCGTGCACCGCGCATTGCGGTAGGATCGAACTGGACGATGACCACGTTTGTGGCGACGACGTCGAAGGCGGGCGGGTAGCGCAGCTCTGCGTGACGCGGATCAAAGGCTCCGCTGCGCAGCACGACCAGACTGGGATTGGCCGCGCTGAGCTGCGACGCCTGCGGATCCAGCGGTGTCGCCTGGATGCTGGTCAGGCCTTGGCCATGTGCGGCCGGGATAATCAGGGTGGCGGCGAGAGCGGCCGCGAGCAGGCGCGAGCGGAGCATCTGTGGTTTCCATCGGCGGGAGTTGTAGCCGCCCATCCTGCCGCCAGCCCAGACCGGATGCAACCAGGAATTCGCAACCCACGCTATGCTGGGGGGCTGCGAAGGTATCGACATGAACCAGAACGAGGTCCGCATGAGTCTGTCTGAAATGCTCAAGGAAACCCTGAACGCGCTGACCGACCCCATCTCCGGCCTGAGCCTGGCCAGTCTCGACGCGGTCCGCGGGGTCGTCGTGGACGACGGCCGGGCGGTCATCGAGCTGCGCCTGGGCTATCCGCTGGGGCGCGGTTCGATCGAGCTGGCCGAGGCGGTGCGGGCTGCGGCTGTGAGTGTGGAGGGCATCGACAGCGCCCTGGTCGACGCCCAGTGGCGGGTGCAGCCGCACAAGGTGCAGAACGGGCTGCAGCCATTGCCAGGGGTCAAGAACATCATCGCGGTGGCCTCGGGCAAGGGCGGTGTGGGCAAGTCCACCACCTCGGTCAACCTGGCCCTGGCGCTGCAGGCGGCCGGCGCGCATGTCGGCGTGCTCGATGCCGACATCTACGGTCCCAGCGTGCCGCGCATGCTCGGCATGTCGGGCAAGCCGCAGAGCCGCGATGGCCATCACCTGGAGCCGATGCGCAATCATGGTCTGCAGGCGATGTCGATCGGGTTTCTGGTCGGCGAGGACACGCCGATGATCTGGCGTGGGCCGATGGTGACCCAGGCGCTGCAGCAATTGCTGACCGAGACCCACTGGGATGATCTGGACTACCTGATCATCGACCTGCCGCCGGGCACCGGCGACATCCAGCTGACCTTGTGCCAGCGCATCCCGGTGAGCGCTGCGGTCATCGTCACCACGCCACAGGACATCGCCCTGCTCGACGCCCGCCGCGCGCTGCAGATGTTCCGCAAGGTCGAGGTGCCGGTGCTGGGCGTGATCGAGAACATGTCGATCCACATCTGCTCCAACTGTGGCCACGCCGAGCCGATCTTCGGTTCGGGCGGCGGCGAGCGGATGGCCGACGAATATGGCATCGAGCTGCTCGGCCAGTTGCCATTGGCAATGAGCATCCGCGAGCAGGCCGATGGTGGTACACCCAGCGTGGTGGCCGACCCGGAAGGCGCAATCGCCCAGGCCTACGTCAGCATCGCCCAGAAAACCGCCGCCCGCCTGGCGATTCAGGCCCGCACCAAGCAGATCTCGTTTCCGAATATCGTGGTGCAGGATAGTTAGGGCTCAGGGCCCAGGGCTCAGGGCCCAGGGCCCAGGGCCCAGGGCTCAGAACAGCAGTTCCCTTAGCCAGTTCAAGTCCCTGGGCCATGGGCCCTCGGCCGTTGCACCCTTGCAGGTTCCGAAAGGTCGCGCGCGCCTGCAATAATCACCTATCCGACCGCTGCGGAGCGCACCGCGCGTGGCCACCGAGAAACCCGACCTGACCGCCTTGCTCTCGCGCTGGCGCGCGGGTGATGTGGAGGCGCGGGATGAGCTGCTGGTGGCGGTATACCCGGCGTTGCGGGCGATGGCGCAGCAGCAGCTGGGTCCGGATGCCCGGCATTTCACGCTGCGGCCGACCGAGTTGGCGCACGAAGCCTTCCTGCGGCTGCAGTCACAGCGCCTGGGCTGGGAAAATCGCGAGCACTTCCAGGCCATCGTCGCGACCGTGCTGCGGCGGGTCGTGGTCGATTATCTGCGGCGCCGCGGCAACAGCAAGCGCGGAGGCGGCACACCCTTTGTACCGCTGAGTGAACTGGCCGAGTCGGAGGTCCCGCTGATCGATGACTCGGTCGACTGGGTCCAGCTCGATGCGGCGCTGACCGGGCTGGAGGCCGAGGACCCGGATCTGGCACGGGTGGTCGAACTGAAGTTCTACTCGGGGATGAAGACCGCTGAGATTGCCCTGGTCATGGCCAGCTCGGTGGCGACTGTTGGCCGCCAGTGGCGCTTTGCCAAGGCCTGGCTGGGCCAGCATCTGGCCGAATGAGCGACTGTCAGTACGCTTCCAACCCGTCACTGCCGGCTTTGGCTCGTTGCAGGCCGACCGCGGCCATGACTTCAGACCACGGAAACAGCGGGCCGGGGTCGATCTTGCGCTGGATCAATATCTCCGGATCGTCGGCGGCGGGAATCTGGCGCCGATCCAGGTCCTCGTGACCGGCGATCCAGCGCAGTGCCGGCAGTTGCCGACACAGTTCGGCGATCAGCGCCAGCAGCAGATCGATCTGCGCCGGCGGATAGGCCTCGGTGGGTTGCTGATGATTGCTGTGGAACCAGTCCGGCCAGCGGCCGCTATTGACCAGTTCGATACCTATACTGGTGGCGTTGAAGCCGGCAACGTGATGAGCGATGCGCTCCGGCGGCACCCAGCACTGCAGCGGGTTCTCGTCTCCGGCCTGGTCTACACCGACTCGATCAACGTAGTAGTGACCGGAATTGCCGGTTTGACTGGCCGGGTAGTGCAGCTCTTCGCCATACTTGCGCGCAAGGGCGAGGTCGGGCAATTCGGTGCAGTGCAGCACCAGCAGCTCGATCTGCGCCAGGGGGCGCGTCTGCAGCCGGTCGGCATAGGGCAGCGGGCGATGTTTGATGTTCATGAGCAGGGAAGATAGCCGGTGCAAGCGAGCGACAAAAGATCACAGGGACACATCATTCTGAGCCACGGTCTGGAGAGCGGGCCCGGCGCGAGCAAGATCACCCGGCTGGCCGGGATCGCCGAGGAGCTGGACTGGACCACCGAGCGGCCCGACTACAGTGACCTGCGCGATCCGCAAGCGCGAGTCGAACGGCTGCAGCAGCGCTGCCATGCGCACCGCACTGATCGGCTGGTGCTGGTTGGTTCGAGCATGGGCGCATACATCTCCGGAATCGTCTCGACCCGGCTGCCGGTGGCGGGGCTGTTTCTGCTCGCCCCGCCGGTGGCGCGAACTGGCGCGGAGAATTTCGAGGTCCAGGCCGAGCACTGCCTGTTGGTGCACGGCTGGGACGATGAGCTGATTCCGCCTGAAGCGGTGCTCGGCTTTGCCTCGGTGCGGTCGTTGCGCACCCTGATGCTGCCGGACAACCACCGCCTGTCCGCCTCCATCGATGAAATCGCGGCCAGTTTCCGCTTCTTCCTCAGTCGGCTGGCCCGGTCTTGAACGACTATTTCGCCAGTTGCGGCTCTCGCCTGGAGGACATGCTGGCGCAGGAGCTGCGAGGCTTGGCGATCGACGCGCGCGCCGCCCGCGGCGGGGTGCGCTGGCAGGGCGAGCCGACCAGCGGCCAGACTGCGGTATTGTGGTCGCGGCTGGCGAGCCGGGTCTATCTGGTGATGCTGGATGTGGAGATCGAGGACGCCGATTCGGTTTATCGCGCCGGTTCGATGATCGACTGGTCGACCCAGCTCAAGGCCGGCTGTCGCTACTCGATCGAGGTCAGCGGTGCCGCCAAGGGGATCCGCCACACGCTGTTCGCGGCCCAGCGGCTGCGGGATGCGGTGCAGGACCGGCTGCGCGAGGGCGGGGTTTCAGCCAGTCCGGTGCCGCTGGATCAGGCCGAGGTCATGGTTGCGCTGCTGCTGCGCGGTGGTCGCGCCTTCATCGGCATTGATCTGGGCCATGGGCCGCTGCATCAGCGCTCCTATCGGCTTGAAGCGGGACCTGCGCCACTGCGTGAGACCCTGGCCGCGGCAGTGTTGTGGCGGGCCGGCTGGCCGGCGCTGGCGGC
>DAIMJK010000177.1:0-7609 GCA_036722245.1 Lysobacterales bacterium | reverse complement strand
GCAAGCCGCAGCGTGAGATCGTCCTGTGCATCGACCAGAGCGGCTCGATGGCCGCCTCGGTGGTCTATTCGTCGATCTTCGCCGCGGTGATGGCCTCGCTGCCATCGGTCGCCACGCGGCTGGTCGTGTTCGACACCCAGATCGTCGACCTGAGCGATCAGCTGGACGATCCGGTCGACGTGCTGTTCGGCGTCCAACTCGGCGGCGGCACCGACATCCATGGCGCGGTCAGCTACTGCCAGAGCATCATCCGCGAGCCACGCAACAGCATCCTGGTGCTGATTTCGGATCTGTACGAAGGTGGCCTGAAGGACAAACTGCTGCGCCGCAGCGCCGAACTGATCGCCGCCGGCGTCCAGTTCATCGTCCTGCTCGCCTTGAGCGACGAAGGCGCACCGGCCTATGACCGCGATCTGGCCCACGCCCTGGCCGCCTTGGGCGCACCCACCTTCGCCTGCACCCCGGACGCCTTCCCCGGCCTGATGGCCGCCGCCATCCGGCGTGACGATGTGAATCTGTGGGCGGCGACGGCGGGGTTGGTGACGCAGCGGGAATAGTGGCGCGGTACGGTTTCGGCGCAGACCGCCTCAATCAGCGGCTGATTACTTCGTCGCCGGGCAACGGCGGTTCGTCTGGAGCCATGTCCAGCAGGCGCAGAAAGTCCTCGCGTCGACCGAGTGCAGCCTCCGAGCGAAGGTAATCAAGGGTGAGCACTGCCGCCATCTTCTCGGCCGCTGCGCTGGCAATGAACTGGTTGATGGAAATGTCATCACGAGCCGCCAGTTCCTTGATCTTCTGGTGCACAGAGTTTGGCAGCCTGATGGTAATCGCGCTCATGAAGAAGCCTCGAGAGTATGAAGGAATTGCGCCGGAGTGATGGCCTCCACGCCGACTTCGATGACCCGCCTGAAATCGAGCACGTTGTGAGTCACGATGAAACGGCTGCCCGAGGCAATGGCGCATTCAAGCACCATGTCATCGTCCGGGTCGCGCAAAAATGGTCGCCAAAGGTAGTGGATATCCTGCAAGTGTGCGATCGACGCCAGGTAACGCACGAAGGCCAGCACCTGCTCGACTGTCGTACCTGCGGGCAAGTGTTCAGGGCGAGTCAGTACGTCCTGCCACTCCATGTAGAGCGCCACCGACAATGCGATCTGGAAATCGGGAGACGGCAGGAGGCGCAGCAACGCATGGCTGGCACAGAGCCTCGAACGCATTGCAGCAACCAACACTGAAGTATCCAGAACGACTTTCATGGTTATGCCGGCATAACCAGTATTTGGAACGCGGCGCAAGAGCCCTGTGCCAACGGGCGCGATTCAAATTGATGCAGCGTTGCGAAGCCAGGAGTCGGTGGCGATGCTGTAATGCATTTTGCGTTACAATGCGCGGATCGACTAACGAGGTTCAACCCGTGGCCCATCCAGACGCGTCCACCCAGCCAGTTTCCATGCGTCTTCCTGCCACGGATCTCGCCATCATCGATCGGGCGGCGAATCTGCGCGGCCGCTCGAGGACAGATTTTGTCCGTGAGGCCGCGGTTGACGCGGCAGAGGCGGTGTTGCTGGAGCATCGCATGGTGCGCATGGGAGCGGAGGGATTCGCCGCCTTTCTCGCCGCCATTGCAAAGCCGGCAGAGGTCGTGCCCGAGTTGGTCGAGATCATTGGCCGAACCGCGCCTTGGGAGCGCGAGGGAGCGGGCGGACAGGATTGAGGCATGCCGCTGTCCTGCCCGGAAGCTCTGACGGCCTCACACCGACTGGCCGATTTTTCCTGCGGCAAGCCAGCGCTTGATCGTTGGTTGCAGACCCATGCGCTGTCCAACCAGCAGAAGGGCTTCACCGCCGTCATGGTCATCCACGCCGACGGCCAAGTGGTCGGCTATTACGGCCTGGCACCAACTTCCGTCCACGCCAGCGCACTACCACCTGCGATCCGCACCGGACGCCCGCCTGATCCGGTACCCTGCCTGCTGCTGGGACAACTCGCCGTCGACGAGCGCTGGGCAGGCCAGGGTATCGGCTCGGGTCTGCTACGCCACGCCTTGTTGCGCAGCGTCGAAGCCGCAAGATTGATCGGCGGTCGCGCACTGATCGTCAATGCCATCGACGAAGACGCGGAAGGTTACTGGCGTCGGCGGGGATTCCTGCCCAGCCGGGACGATCCCCGCCTGCTGTTCCGATCGCTGCCGGACATCGCTGCCTCGATCGAAGCCAGCGGCCAGTAGGCCGCATCGTCCGCGTTGCCCCAGCAGCTTGGCGCTAAAGCTCCGCCTCCGGCACCGGATAGAGGCCGTCGAAGTCGACGCTCGTTCCGGCCACTGAGCTGAGCGCGATCTGGCCGCTGGCCTCGACGATTTCGGGTGGTGCGAACCCGGGGGTGGTGGGATCGCGGCGGTAGATCGTCAGCACGCCGTCGATCGGATGGAGCAACCAGAATTCGATCACACCGGCGCGCTCGTAGACCCGCCGCTTGCGGATCTGGTCGTGGCTGGCGCTGGAGGGGCTGAGCACTTCCAGCACGAAGGTGGGTGCGCCGCGCACGCCGCGGCGGTCGATGCGCTCTCGCTCGCAGACCACCAGCACGTCCGGCTGGACCACCGTGTCGACCAGTTCGTCGGCCTCGTCACCCTTCGGCAGACGTACGTCGAGTGGTGAAATCGCTGCGCGACATGGTTTGCCGACAAGTTGGTTGGCGATCTGTCGAAAGATATCGCCAACCACCTCCTGGTGCCGCCAGGTGGGTGCCGCAGCCATCATCCAGGGCGCGCCGTCGATCAGCTCCCAGCGCTGCTCATCGTCCCAGTGCAGATAGTCGCCGTAGGTGTAGCTGCGAGCGGGATCAACCTTGCCCATGGTGCCTTCACCGGTTCAGACCGTCGATCATTCTACGCCGCCAGGTATGAGCCAGAGCAAAGCGGCACCACGTCGCCGCGTTCGAAAAGGGGCCGCGCGCGCAACTTTTGGAGTGCGCTGGCCTGACAGCGCTTTGCTTTTCCGCTTTGGACCCCGGCAGCAGTCGCCTGCTCAAGCCAGCCAGTCCAGCTGCCTGGACTGGCCCGAGGTCTGCGCTTGGGAATTCAGTGAGTTCGGATTTCATTGCTGCAGATTGTACCGCCACGATCCGGATGCCGGTGCGCCGTCTCACCCCGCCCCGATCCCCTACACTGCTGGCCGCTGCACCGTCTGCAGCCAGCCCAGGATGCTTGCTCCGTGCTCGAATTGATTCACGTCGACCCGGCCATCGTGGCGGTCAACAAACCGGCTGGGTTGCTGGTACATCCCTCGAAGCTGGCGGCCGGTGAGCGGGAGGATCTGTTGACGCAACTACGCCTGCAGACCGGGCGACCGCAGTTGCGCTTGGTCCATCGCCTGGATCGCGCCAGCAGCGGCGTGCTGGTCACCTGTGACGACCCCGCCGTGCATGCAGCACTCGGCCACGCCTTCGAACGCCGTGAGGTGCACAAGCGCTACCTGGCTGTCGTCCGCGGCTGGCCGATCGAGGACGCGGGCGAGATCGACAAGCCGCTGTCGGGCGAAGCAAAGCGATCACTGCCCAAGCCGGCGCTCACCCGCTACCGGGTGCTCGCCCGTTGCCAGCAGCCCTGGCCCAGCGGCCGCTGGGATACCGCCCGCTATGCGCTGGTCGAGGCGAGCCCGGAAACCGGCCGTTACCGGCAGATCCGGCGCCATTTCAAACACTTGGGTCATCCATTGGTGGGCGATACCAGCTTCGGCAAGGGCGAGCACAACCGCCTGTTCCGGATCCATCTGGGCGTGCATCGATTGTTGCTCCATGCCCTGGAGTTGCGATTCAACCATCCTTGCGGTGAGGCGATGCGTCTGCAGGCCAGCCTGGATGCAGATTGGCAGCGCGTAATGAAGCTGTTCGAACCCGGGTCGCTGGCGACCCGTTGCTCTTTGCATGCCGCTGACCCATGCTTAACCCCGCGAGCGGGGGCTTGCACTACCGGGGAATCCAATGGCAACTGAGGGGATCTACCGCAGCCGGGTCGCTGCGGCGGCGCTGGCTGTGTTCGCCGGTGGTTTCGGCGCCCACCGCTTCTTTCTGGGGCAGTGGTGGGGCGTGTTCTACCTGCTGCTGTTCTGGACCTATGTGCCCTTCCTGATCGGCCTGATCGAAGGCATCGTGTTCATCGCCACCGACCAGGAATCGTGGAACCGCAAGCATAACCAGGGCGTCTCGGCGGGCAGGGAGCCGGCTCTGGTAGTGGGCATTTTCGCCATTGCGCTTCCCCTGATCGCCGCCATCGGCATCCTCGCGGCCATCGCGATACCCGCCTACCAGGACTATACGGTCCGGGCGCGCACGGCCAATGCCCTGGTCCTGGCCGGCAGCGCCAAACTGGCTGTGGCGGAATTCGTCGCCCGTGAGCAACGCTGGCCGGACGGTCTGCAAGAGACCAGCTATCAGCCTGTCGTCGATCCGAACCTGCGCGCGGTCAGTTTTGACCCGCAGCGAGGCCTCGTTCTGCAGATCTACGCCGGCCCGAACGCCGAGGGCGAGGTCATATTGGTTCCGGAATCGGGCGATGGCGGGATCCGTTGGACGTGTCAGCCCGCCAGTATCGATCCGCGCTACCTGCCGGCGAGTTGTCGCTGACATAGGCGCGCTCGGCTGTAACCCGCCCGGTGGAATCGAAACTGCGCTCCCAGACGCGCACCAGGCCGTGCCGGTCGAGCGCCATGACCGTGCTGCAGCGGGTGCCGTAGATCGGATCGTGCAGGAACAGCGGTGACAGGCGCCGCTCCAGCGCCAGCCCGACGCCGGTATCCGGCAGTTCCGCATCCAGAGCCGGTGTGCGGTCTCCCAGTCGGTCGAGCAGGCCGACGGGATCAGGCCTGGCGTGGGTCAGATGATCGACCAACGCAGCTCGCGCCCGTCGCGCCTTGGGCCAGTCTGCGTTCATCGGGCCGTTACTCAACACGTGCACGCCGGGCGCCAGCGTAATGTGCTCGGGAAAGACGTTGGAGCGGTGGGTCAGGCCATCCGGCCCACCCGCCAGCAGGCTGAAGGGGCCATAGTTGCTGGCATCCGCCAGGCTGGGCAGCGCCTGGACGGGTTCCAGTTCCGTCGCGGTCGCCACAGACCTCCGTGCCAGCGCCCAGCGCACCAGTTCGCCGCGCGAGCTTGCGGCGGGCTCCCGGTTGGCCGCCAGCCCGATCCGCGCGTTGGTCAAGGCGGCGAAGCGGCCATCGGGCAGGATCCCCAGCCAGTGCCCGCCAGCGCTCAGATCCACGCCGGCCAGCAGGCCGGGCGGCTCCGGACGCTCGCCCAAGGGCAGACTGGGTCGGGCATGAAACTCATCCCGGTTGGCGATCAAAAGCAGTGGCCAATCCACCTGCTGACGCCACGCCAGCGCTATGATGCACATCGGTCTGGCGCTCGAATCTGAAGTATCGGTCGCCTATGCGTTGACGCTGCTTGGAGGCAGTCGCTACGCTCGCCCATCTTTCTCACCATCACGGAGTCGCCCATGCGCATCATCATCGATCTGTCGGAAACGGATCTGGACCATTTCCGCGACGCCATGACCCGCGCGAAGGACGCCGCCAAGGACCTCGCACCGGAGCAGATCGCCGCTGCGGCCCGGCAGTTGCTGGCCGATACCGAAGGCAAGGAGCTGCCCGAGTTCATTGCGGCCCGCCTGGCCAAGCTCGAAACGATGATCAACATGGCTACGGACCAATCGTGGGGGATCAGCGACGACGAGCGGCGTGAGATCCTCAGCGCCCTGACCTATTTTGCCGATCCGAATGACGCGATTCCAGACGATGTGCCGGTGCTCGGCTTCCTCGACGACGCGATCATGATCGAGCTGGTGGTCGAGGAACTCAAGCACGAACTGGATGCCTACGAGGACTTTCTGGCCTTTCGTTCCCGCGCCGCCGAAGAAAGCGGAGTCGAGTTCGCAGGCGGCCTGAACCGGCAGGACTGGCTGGAGCAGCGACAGGAAGAGTTGCTCGATCGGATGCGCCGTCGGCGCGGCCGCGACGCTGGCAGCTATGGCAGCAATCGGAGCTTTTCGATCTTCAGCGTGCGCTGAGTGTCAGCCGGCCTGCTCGATACACTCCTGATCGAAGCCGACCGGGCGCTGCGCACAATCGCGGCGCCCGCGGTGGGCACCGGCCGACCCAGTCCGGCGGTGGGCACTGCAGCTGCCGATCTGAGCGATGAGGAGCGCCGTCACGCGGCCGGGCTGATGCGGATCAACCACGCCGGCGAGATTTGCGCTCAGGCGCTGTATTTTGGCCACTCCCGGGTCGCCCGCGACCCGGCCGTGCGGGCGCAGCTGCTGCGCGCCGCCGATGAGGAGGGCGACCATCTCGCCTGGTGTCGTGAACGCCTGGGCCAGTTGCGCTCTCGACCCAGTCTGTTCGATCCGCTCTGGTATGCCGGCGCCTTCGGCTTGGGCGTCGTCGCCGGTCTCGGCAACGACCGCTGGAACCTGGGCTTCGTGGTCGAAACCGAGCGTCAGGTCGAAGCCCATCTGGGCGACCATCTGCAACGCCTGCCGGCCGCCGACGACGCCAGTCGGGCAATCGTCACGGTAATGCAGCGCGACGAGGCTGCCCACGCCGACATGGCCGAGCAGGCCGGCGCCAAGCCGCTGCCCTGGCCCATTCCTGACCTGATGCGCCGCGCCGCGGACGTGATGAAGGCGGTGGCCTACAGGGTGTAGTGGAGTAGTTCCAGTAGCCAGATCCAGTGGCCAGTGTAGAGCGCGAAGACTCGGCACGGGCTGGAAAATCCCGCGCAGGATCTCATTGAGCTCCGCGAACCGCATCAACGACTGACTGCGGCCAATCTCAGATCGCTCGTCGTGTACACTGCTTTAGTGTGCACTGACCCGTGCCATAGCCAGCCGTGGCCGCAAGGAGAGAGTCGATGCGAAATATCACCCTGAGTGCTGACGCGGCGTTGATCGAGTCCGCCCGGGCTCGCGCGCGAGCCGAACGCAGTACCTTGAACGAGCAGTTCAGGCGATGGCTCGCCGACTATGCCCAACGCCCCAGTGAGCAGGACAGCGTGCTCGCGGTCATCGAGGATCTGCAACAGCGGGTTCGGACCGGCGGACGGCGCTTTAGTCGGGAAGAGATGAATGAGCGTTGACTTCTTCGACACCAATGTCTTCATCTACCTGTTCGACGACCGAGCATTGGACAAACAAGCTACGGCCAAGCGTCTGGTGGCCGAAGCCGTTGCCAGTGGCTCGGGTCGAATCAGCTATCAGGTGGTTCAGGAAACCTTGAACGTGGTGACTCGCAAGCTCGACCCACCCGTCGCGCCCGCGGACGCCCTGCGTTTGCTGGACGCTCTGCTGGTGCCACTTTGGCGGGTTTCGCCAAGCCAGGCCCTGTTCCATCGTGGCGTCGCGATCCAGAACCGCTACCGATTCAGCTTCTACGACGCCATGATCGTTGCAGCCGCGCTCGAGTCAGGTTGCAGGCGACTGTTCAGTGAGGATCTCTCGGACGGCCAAAGAATCGAGGGGCTGGAGATCTACAACCCCTTCGCAGCAGGCCGGGAGGTCTAGTCCAGACTGCGCCCGCTGAACAACTCGGCGATCTCGCGCTTGAGCAGGCTC
>DAIMJK010000176.1:0-7611 GCA_036722245.1 Lysobacterales bacterium | reverse complement strand
CGGCCACTGGCGCCGTGAACGATGATCGACAACTCGTGCATGAGCGCAGGTCCGCGACTGTAAAGCCCGGCAATCTAGCGCCCGGCAGCCGGAGTTGACAAGGCAGGTGTGAAGAGCGGAAGTACTGAAAAGCGGATTGACCAAAAAGGACACGAAGCAGAGCAGAGCAGAGCAGAGCAAAGCAAAGCAAAGCAGAACAGACTGATTGTGGAGTGGCGCAATTGGCCCAGCATGCTCGGTATTGTCGCTATCCTCAGGACAGGCAGCGCCCAGACCGGCGCCCGTGCTCAAAGCTTTCCTTTGAGTCCTTCGTGTCCTTTGTGGCTATTTGCTTTGTCCGCTTGTGTCTCTCGACCTTGAACCCAGGAGTTGGCGGCTCTCCACTGCAGTTGCACCACTTTGCCTCGCACACCTTGTCATCGCCGCAAGAGCCGAGTTTCCCCGGCCCCGCCCACAGTTCGCTATCCTGCGGGAACTCCCCTCGCTGATGCGATTCGTCCATGATGCTTCGACTGCTGCTCCTGCTGGTGATATTGCCGATGAGCCTCCCGCTGCCCGTCCATGCGACCGATGCCGACGCCAGCGCCGATCGCGATGCCCGCTTCGCCGCGCTGGCGCTGGCCTGCGTGCAGCGCGAGTATCCGAACCAGATTCGCCACGTGATGACGGGCGATGCCGATGCTGCGCCGCCACGCGAGCTGACGCCGGCCTTCTATGGCTGCTATGACTGGCATTCGGCGGTCCACGGCCACTGGCTGCTGCTGCGGCTGACCCGGCTGAACCCGGACGCGGACTACGCGCCGGCGGCGCGCGCTGCGCTGGCGGCCAATCTGACCAAGGACGCCCTGCAGCGGGAAGCCGATTACATGGCCCACCCTGAGCGGGCCGGCTTCCAGCGGCCCTATGGCCTGGCCTGGCTGCTCCTGCTGGTCGCCGAACTGGAACAATGGGACGACGATCAGGCTCGCAACTGGCGTGAGCATCTGCGGCCACTGGAATCCGTCGCCCTGAGCCGGCTGAACGACTGGCTACCCAAGCTGCATTACCCGATACGCGGCGGCGAGCATTTCCAGACCGCGTTCGCCTTCGGCCTGATCTGGGACTACGCGCAGACCGTCGGCAATGGGGAAGTGGAGCGGTTGCTCACCAGCGCGGCGCAGCGCTTTTATCGCAATGACCGCGATTGCCCATTGAGCTACGAGCCTTCCGGTCACGATTTCCTGTCACCCTGCCTGGCCGAAGCCGACTTCATGCGCAGGGTGCTGCCGGGACCAGCCTACGCGAGTTGGCTGCACGCCTTCCTGCCATCCATAGGCGCTACCGGCTGGCTTCCGGTCGCCACCGTCACCGATCGCAGCGACGGCAAACTGGCTCACATCGACGGTCTTAATCTGAGCCGCGCCTGGATGCTCGAAGGCATGGCCAGCGGCCTGCCTGCCTCCGATCCCCGCCGTGATTCGCTGCTCGGCAGTGCCAGGGAGCACGCGGCCGCCGGACTGACCGGTGTCAGCGACGAACACTATGCCGGCGGTCACTGGCTTGGAAGCTTTGCGGTCTACCTGCTGAGCCAGCGGGGCTTGCCGTCAGGACAAGCGGCGCGCGGGCCATGAACCCTCGTCATCGCGAGGGGGCTCGCGACCGCGGCGCTACTGGGACTGCTCCGCTCCACTGGCCACTGGAACCGGCTACTGGAACTGCTTCTCCTACGCTCCCTCGTACACCGCCTCATCCAGCTGCCCTTCGCTACGCGCGACGATGCAACTGACCGCGGCGTCGCCGGAGACGTTGACCAGGGTCCGGGCCATGTCGAGCAGACGATCGACGCTGAGCACGATCGCGATCCCTTCCACCGGCAAGCCGACCTGGGTCAGGACCGAAGCCAGCATGATCATGCCGGCGCTCGGCACGCCGGCGGTGCCGATCGAGGCCAGGGTCGCCATGCCGACCACGGTGACCAGTTGCATCAAGGTCAGATCAACGCCGTAAAGCTGGGCAATGAAGGCGGTCGCCACGCCCTGCATGATCGCGGTGCCGTCCATGTTGATCGTCGCACCGAGCGGCACCGTGAATGATGCCACCCGGTTATTGGCGCCCATCCGCTGTTTGACAACCCGCAGGGTGACGGGAATGGTGGCGTTGCTTGACGAGGTCGAGAAGGCGAAGGCCCAGATCTCGCGCATCTTGCGCAGCCAGGGCAGCGGACTGAGCCCGCCGATGAAGCGCAACAGCAGCGGATAGACCACCAGCAGTTGCAGCAGCAGGCAGAAGCCGAGCAGCAGGACATAGTTGAGCAACTTGCCCAGGGTCTCGAAGCCCAGTTCTGCCACTGCCGAGGCGAGCAGCGCGAAGACGCCGATCGGGGCGAACTTCATGATGATGGTCACCAGCTGCAGGACCACGTGATTCCAGTCCTGCACCTGGGCAGTGGCACGCTCGCCAGCTTCCCCCGCCATCACCAGCGCGATACCGAGCATGATCGCGAACACGATGATCTGCAGCATGTTGCCCTGGGCCAGCGATTCGACCGGGTTCTTCGTCACCATGCCGAGGAACACATCCAGTACTGGCGGCGCCGGTGGTGGCGTGAACGCCGCACCCTCGGCCACCATGCCAGCGCCAGGCTGGATCAGTGTGGCCAGGAACAAGGCCATGCTGACCGCCACCAGCGTTGTCAGGATATACAGCCCCATGGTCTTGTAACCGAGCCGGCCCAGGCTGGCCGGGTCGCGCAGCGAGGCGGTACCGGCGGTGAGCGAGAAGAACACCAGCGGCACGACCAGCAGCTGCAAGCCATTGCGGAACAGCCCGCCGACCAACTTCAGCGCACCATCCAGGATGTAGGTCTGGACCCATGGCGTGGTCGGCGCCACGAAGTGCAGCAGCAGTCCGAACAGCGCACCGAAAAGCAGCGCCCACAGGATATGTCGGGTCAGACGCGCGGCATCGCGGGCGGCGTTGCTGGCGGCGTCACGCGCGGCATCGCTGGCGGCAGTTTCGCTCATGGGGCTACTCGGATTCCGTGAGCGGGCGATGGTCGCATGGAGTGGTGCTTCCGGTCACGGCCGGTACCGACGGAGCTTCGGCCTCCCACCTGATGCGGTGATGGCCTGCATGGATTCGAGGGCCCAGCTTTCAAGGGCCCAGGGCCCAGTCAAGAGCCCGTCTTGAGGCGAGTTCGGAACCAAGCGGTTGCTTGATCTTGGTCGTGGTCGATCCAGCCTCGAAAGGCTCTTGACCTGCTGGGCCCTGCGCCCTGCGCCCTGCGCCCTGGGCCCTGGGCCCTGTGCCCTGGGCCCTGGGCCCTGTGCCCTTGACCCTCTGGGCCCTGAGCCCTGTGCCCTGGGCCCTGAAATCGCACAACCGCTCCGACCCACCAAGACCTCGCACTCTCCAACGAAGTGAATCCAGCCTCAGCCCGCCGAGTCCAGATACACCCGGCCGTCCGGCGTATCGAGCACCACCCACAGCAATCGGTGACCCTCGAAGCGGGCGGCGCCGTGCCAGCGGTTGGCGCGATCACCGCTGCAATCGAAACCGTAGTCACGAGTCCACAGCAGGCCGTTGCGCCAGCTGCCACGCAGCCGCTCCAGCCGCACCGACTGGTCCAGCCACTGCAGGCCTTCCTGCTGGCAGACGCGGGCAATGCGGAAGGTCGCCTGCTCCACATCACGCCGGTAGGCAACGAAGGCCAGCGCAGCCACCGCCATCAGCAGCAGGGCGGTCAATTGCAGCAGCATCATGAGCAGGATCTACTTGACGATCTTCAGGCTCGGCTTGCCCCGTGCCGGCGGAAAAGTGGCGACCGACGCATCGGTGTCGGCCTGCTCGGCGCCATCCTGCGCCACTTCGACCGATTCGGGCGGAAACATCATGCCCTGGCCGTTCTCACGCGCGTACAGCGCCAGGATCGCACCGACCGGTGCCCGGACCCGTTGGCTGACACCGCCGAAGCGCGCATTCAGGCATAGTTCGTCGTTACCCAGGTCCAGATGGGCCACCGCGGTGGGTGAGATATTGAGTACCACCTGGCCATCCTTGACCACTGATGGCGGCACCTGAACGCCGTCGATGGACGCATCGATCAGGACATGGGGGGTGCAATCGTTGTCGAGCACCCACTGATAGAGGGCGCGCAGCAGATAGGGTCTGGTCGATGTCATTGGGTGGACTCCTGAGCGCTCGCGATTGAGCCCTGCATTCGGGTCTGCGTCAAGCCCTTCAGGACGGGGCCATGCGCCGCTCCACATCGGTCAGGCTGCGCTCGAAGAACGGCGTGCCGAACAGGCGCTCGGCGTACTTGCCCAATGCCTCCGCCCCCTGCAGCTTGATTGATGCCGCCGACAGGCGCCACAGAATCGGCAACAAGGCACAGTCGGCCAGGCTGAACTCCGGACTGAGGAAATACTTGGCCACCCGGAACAAGTCATTGCTGCCCTGCAAGGCCTTGCGCAGATCCTCCCGGACGCCATCGATGGCGTGGTCTCCCTCCAACAGCCGGCGCAGTGGCTCACCCCATTCCTCGGCGACTCGATGCACCGTGAGACGAGTGCGAGCACGGCCCAGCGGATCACTGGGCAACAATGGAGGGTGCGGGAAGCGCTCATCGAGGTACTCGGCAATGACACCCGGCGTGTACAGCACCACGTCACGCTCGACCAGGGTCGGCAGTGAGCCGAGCGAGTTGTACTGCATAAGCTCGTCACGCGTGCGTGCGGTGTCCACGACAACCCGGTCATGCGGCAGTGCCTTGACTGCCAGCACCAGTCTCACCAGATGACAGGAGAGCTGATCCGGACTCGAATAGAGCGTCAGTGCGTGTCGCGCCCGCGGCCCCGGAGGTGCCATGGCATCCTCTCCTCCCCACCCGACGATGCTGCAAGGCTAGCACCGACGGTGATCCCGCTAGAAGGGGGGACGCAAAGTGCAACGGCGTCCGAGTCGCGTTCGGCTGCACCCATGAAGCCCTGCGCTGCCCGGCGAGCGCGCCGCGGTCAAGAGCAGCCGCGACTCTAGTGGACGTCGCGCCAGTACTCGTGCTTGAGCAGGTACAGAAGTCCAGTCAGCACCAGCAGGTAGAAGATCACCCAGACTCCATAGCGCTCTCGCTGCAGGATGGCGGGCTCACCAACGTATTGGAGGAAGTTGGCGATGTCGCGCACGTCCTGATCGTATTCGGCCGCAGTGCGCGAACCGTTGGACAGCATCTGGAACTGGTCTTCCAGGCGCGCATATCCACCCGAATCGTTGTCCTGACCTGGGGCCAGGCCCTGAATGCCCTGCCGCTCCCAAAGCACGTGCGGCATGCTGGCGCCGGCAAACACCGTGTTGTTCCAGCCCAGCGGTCGATCCGGATCGATGTAGAAGGCCTTCAGATAGCTGTAGATCCAATCTACACCGCGCGCTCGGGCGGTCAATGACAGATCCGGCGGCGGCGCACCGAACCATTCGGTAGCGCCGCTGTTCATTGCGGTCAGGACCAGATCGCCCGGCTTGGCGTCGGTGAAGACCAGATTGTTCATCAACTGGTCTTCGGACAGTTCCAGATCCTTGGCGATACGCCCGTAACGCATGTACTGGATGCTGTGGCAGCCGGCACAGTAGTTGAAGTACAGCTGGGCACCGCGCTGGAGGCTGGCCTGGTCACTGACCTTGGCTTCGGCCTGGGCCAGCAGGACGTCACCGGCGGCGGCATGCAGATTGAACGCGCACAGCAGTCCTGCCAGCAACGCACCCGCCCGGATAGCTAAGATCGACCTAATCATGCATCGTCACCCGTTCCGGAACTGGCTGAACCTTGTCGATCGCCGTGAAGAATGGCATCGCGAGGAAGAAGAGGAAGTAGACCGCAGTCAGGATCTGCGCCATCAGCGTCTGCAGGGTGCTGCCGGGCTGCGAACCGAGCCAGGCCAGGCCAACAAAGGAAACGACGAAGATCGCCACCGCCGCCCGCGTCAGCGGCCCGCGATAGCGGATCGAGCGCACCGGACTGCGATCCAGCCAGGGCAGCAGGAACATGATCATCACTGCCGCGCCCATGACCACCACGCCAAAGAGTTTGTCCGGAATCGCCCGCAACATTGCGTAGTACGGTGTGAAATACCAGACCGGCTTGATGTGTTCGGGAGTGACCAGCGGATTGGCCTCGATGAAGTTGTCATGCTCGAGGAACAACCCGCCGAAGGTGGGCTCGAAGAAGATCACCGCGGCGAACAGGATCAGCAGCACGCCAGCGCCGAACATGTCCTTGACCGTGTAGTACGGGTGGAAGGGAATGCCGTCGAGCGGCTTGCCGGCGGCGTCCTTCTTCTTCTTGATGTCCACGCCATCGGGATTGTTGGAACCCACTTCGTGCAGCGCGGCCAGATGCAGCACCACCAGCAGCAGGATCGCCAGCGGCATCGCAATCACGTGCAGTGCGAAAAAGCGGTTGAGGGTCGCGTCCGAGGGCAGGAAGTCACCCTGGATCCACTCCACCAGCCCCGGCCCGATCATCGGAATTGCACCGAACAGCGACACGATCACCTGCGCGCCCCAGAAGGACATCTGACCCCACGGCAGCACGTAGCCGAGGAAGGCTTCGGCCATCAGGGTCAGGAAGATCAGCATGCCCAGCACCCAGATCAGTTCACGCGGCTTCTGGTACGAGCCATAGATCAGGCCGCGGAACATGTGCAGGTAGACGACGATGAAGAAGAACGACGCACCGGTCGAGTGCATGTAGCGGATCAGCCAGCCCCACTCCACATCACGCATGATGTACTCGACCGAGGCGAAGGCCTCGGTCTCGCTTGGCTTGTAGTGCATCGTCAGCCAGATGCCGGTGACGATCTGGTTGACCAGCATCAGCAGCGCGAGCGAACCGAAGTAATACCAGACGTTGAAATTCTTCGGCGCGTAGTACTCGCCGACGTGCTTGTTCCAGAAATCGACCACTGGCAGGCGCTGGTCGACCCATCCCAGCAGGCCGGTTGCAGTGGACGTGCGCTCCCCGGCCATCAGGCGACCTCCTGCTCTGGGTCGACACCGACCACGATGGTGTTGTCATCGACGAAATGATGCGGCGGCACGACCAGATTGGTCGGCGCCGGCGAGCCCTCATAGACGCGCCCGGCCATGTCGAACTTGGAATTGTGGCAGGGGCAGAAGAAGCCGCCCTTCCATTGATCGTCCCAGGCGACCGGCTGCATTTCTGGATGAAACTTGGGCGAACAACCCAGATGCGTGCAGGAACCCACCAACACCAACACATCCGGTCGCAGCGAACGGAACTCGTTCTGAGCGTAGTCTGGTTGCTGGTCGATGACCTCACTGGCCGGATCCTTCAGCCGGGGAACCTCACCCGGCAGCGCGGCGAGCAGATCCGAGGTCCGACGCACGACCCAAACCGGGCGTTTGCGCCATTGCACGATCTGTTGACTGCCAACTTTCAGGCGGCTGATGTCGATTACGACCGGGGCGCCGGCGGCAACTGCGCGCGCGCTCGGCTTCCAGGCACTCAAGAAAGGAACCGCGGCGGCCGCTACGCCCACACCACCGACGACCGCGGTCGTGACAGTGAGGAAACGGCGACGCCCGGGATCGGCTGGCTGCTGGGCCATTTACCACTCCGGT